>NZ_NPDG01000144.1:0-65371 GCF_002272225.1 Bacillus sp. 7894-2 | reverse complement strand
TTAGATAAATTCAAAAACCTGCAAGATAAATCTCCAATCATGCTAGATAAACCTCCAAACACGCTAGATAAAACGCGTCACCCCATCTTCAAAAAATCTAAAAACAGCACACATCCAGCTTTGCGATCCCCACCCCACCCAAAAAACAATCAACCATACACATAAGCTGTCATCCAAAAAACTTCCCTCAGTCAAGCACAAACCCGCCCAGCCAAAAATATATTGTTATCGACATTAACTTCCATTATCAGGTTTGGGAAGTCAAAAAATGGGGGAAAATTATTAATACCCGCCAATTGCAAGAAATTACATAAATCATGTATAATTAATGTCAAATATAGTCAAAGTCAGATAGGGGGAGGCCTGGTGAGAAATATATCCGACATAATTGAGCATTATCTCAAACAGGTTTTAGAGAAGAGCGAAAGGGAAATCGTGGAAATTAAAAGAAGCGAAATCGCTGACAAATTCCAGTGTGTTCCTTCTCAGATCAATTATGTGATTAACACCCGTTTCACGATTGAAAAAGGTTATGCAGTAGAAAGTAAGCGGGGCGGCGGTGGCTTCATCCGGATTATGAAAGTCCAGTCCTATGACCATGCTGATTTGATTGACCAGTTAATATCTTTGGTGCAGAGCAGGATTGCCCAGAGCAGTGCGGAGAATGTCATCTACCGTCTCGTAGAAGAAGAGATTATAACACACAGGGAAGCTAAAATAATGCTTAGTGTTATAGACCGTTCTGTTTTGTATATTGACCTTCCTTTCAGGGATGAGCTGAGGGCAAGAATGCTTAAGGCAATGCTGACCACTTTGAAATATAAATAGTAGTGAGCTGGAGAGGTGAAGTCATGATTTGTCAGGAATGTAATCAAAGGCCGGCCACGCTGCACTTTACTAAGGTTGTAAATGGCGAGAAAGCAGAGTTTCATCTTTGTGAGAAATGCGCACAGGAAAAAGGTGAAATGTTTATGCTGGGCAGCGGGGCCGGTTTTTCAATAAATAACTTGCTTGCTGGCCTTTTGAATATTCAGCCTGCCTTTCAGGGGTCGGGCGAGGATCCTTTCCAGCAGGAGAAGGTTCTGCAGTGTGAGCAATGCTCCCTGACCTTTCAGCAATTTATTAAAGTTGGCCGTTTTGGATGCGCCAGCTGCTATGAGACTTTTAAAGATCAATTAACCCCCATTCTCAGAAGGCTGCACAGCGGGAATTCTTCACACAGCGGGAAAATCCCGGCCAGAATCGGGGGAACCATTCACTTGCGCAGGAATATGGATGATTTAAAAAATCAGTTAAAAGAAATGATTTCCAAAGAAGAGTTTGAGAGAGCGGCAGAATTGAGAGACGAAATAAGGAAATTGGAAAAGCAGCTCAATGCCGATCAAAAGGGAGGGGAGTAGCTTGTCGCTGGAACGTTTCATAAATCAAGCTATCAGCTCCTGGATGAGTGCAGAAGGCCCTGATTCCGATATTGTATTAAGCTCACGGATCAGGCTCGCCCGCAATATAAAGCAATTTAAATTCCCTACCTTATTTTCAAATGAAGAAGCAGAAGCAGTCATTGAAAAAATAAAGGCAAGGGTGGAGCATTCTTCTTTTTCAAAACTTGGGGAAATGGAGCTTTTATTAATGGATAGCCTTCAGCCGCTTCAAAAAAGAGTGCTGATGGAAAAGCATCTGATCAGTCCCCATCTTGCTGAGAATTCAACTCATGGTGCCTGCCTTCTTTCTGAAAATGAAGAAGTCAGCATCATGATTAATGAAGAAGACCATATAAGGATTCAATGCCTGTTTCCGGGGTTTCAGCTTTCTGAAGCCTTAAATATGGCAAATGAAATTGATGATTGGCTGGAGGAAGAAGCCGATTATGCATTTGATGAAGGTATTGGCTTTTTAACAAGCTGCCCCACAAATGTAGGAACCGGGCTCAGGGCATCGGTTATGATGCATTTGCCGGGCCTCGTTCTCACACACCAAATGAACCGGATTATCCCGGCAATTAACCAGTTAGGTTTAGTTGTTAGAGGAATTTACGGGGAAGGCAGCGAAGCTTTAGGTAACATCTTTCAAGTTTCAAATCAGATTACTCTCGGAAAATCCGAAGAGGATATCGCCGAGGATCTGAAAAGCGTTGTCAGTCAGCTGATTTCTCAGGAAAGATCGGCAAGGCAAGCATTAGCAAAGACTTCTAACATACAATTAGAAGATAGAGTCTTCCGCTCTTATGGCGTTTTATCAAACAGCCGGATCATTGAATCAAAGGAAGCAGCACAATGCTTGTCAGATGTTCGCCTGGGGATTGATATGCAATACATCAAAAACATATCAAAGAATATATTGAATGAGCTGATGATCCTGACACAGCCCGGCTTCCTGCAGCAATATGCAGGCGGGCCGCTCAGACCGCATGAACGTGATATCCGCAGAGCTTCATTAATTAGGGAAAGATTAAAAATGGAAGATCAAGAGTTGGGAGGATGAAATTATGATGTTCGGACGATTTACGGAAAGAGCTCAAAAAGTATTGGCGTTAGCACAGGAGGAAGCAATCCGTTTAGGACATAATAACATCGGAACAGAGCATATTCTGCTTGGGCTTGTACGCGAGGGTGAAGGAATTGCGGCTAAAGCTCTGTATGCTTTAGGCCTCGGCTCTGATAAGATCCAAAAAGAGGTTGAGAATTTAATTGGCAGGGGGCAGGATGCTTCCCAGACCATTCACTATACACCGCGTGCCAAGAAAGTGATTGAACTTTCCATGGACGAAGCAAGAAAGCTTGGCCATTCCTATGTAGGAACAGAGCATATCCTGCTTGGCCTGATCCGTGAAGGCGAAGGAGTTGCTGCGAGGGTATTGAATAACCTTGGAGTAAGCCTCAATAAAGCGCGCCAGCAGGTGCTTCAGCTGTTAGGCAGCAATGAGTCCGGCAGCCATCAGGGAGGATCCGCAGCCAATGCGAACACACCGACATTGGATGGATTGGCACGTGACCTGACTGCTATTGCCAGAGAAGGAAGCCTCGATCCGGTTATAGGACGAAGCAAAGAAATTCAGCGTGTAATCGAAGTATTAAGCCGCAGAACGAAAAACAACCCCGTTCTCATTGGTGAGCCTGGTGTAGGTAAAACAGCCATTGCAGAGGGCCTTGCGCAGCAGATTATTAACAATGAAGTGCCGGAGACTCTTCGCGATAAAAGGGTTATGACGCTTGATATGGGTACAGTGGTTGCCGGAACGAAGTATCGCGGTGAATTTGAAGACCGCCTGAAGAAGGTAATGGATGAAATCAGGCAGGCAGGAAACATCATCTTATTCATTGACGAGCTTCATACATTAATAGGTGCAGGAGGAGCAGAAGGAGCGATTGATGCTTCCAATATCCTAAAGCCATCTCTTGCGCGCGGTGAACTCCAGTGTATTGGTGCCACTACACTTGATGAATATAGAAAATACATTGAAAAAGATGCGGCACTTGAAAGAAGGTTCCAGCCTATTACGGTTGATGAGCCGACTGCCGAAGAATCTGTTCAAATCCTTGAGGGACTGCGCGACCGTTACGAGGCCCATCACCGCGTAACCATTACAGATGCAGCGATTGAAGCAGCTGTAAAGCTGTCAGACCGCTACATTTCAGACCGCTTTCTTCCGGATAAGGCGATTGATTTAATCGATGAAGCAGGTTCAAAGGTAAGATTGCGTTCGTATACTACGCCTCCAAATCTGAAAGAGCTTGAGGTTAAGCTTGAGGATGTAAGAAAAGAGAAGGATGCAGCCGTACAAAGCCAGGAATTTGAAAAAGCGGCTTCCTTAAGGGATACGGAGCAGCGCCTGCGTGAACAGCTGGAGGAAACGAAGAAAACCTGGAAAGAAAAGCAGGGCCAAGAAAACAGTGAAGTGACGGTTGAGGATATTGCCAATGTGGTAGCCAGCTGGACCGGAATCCCTGTTTCGAAGCTTGCCCAAACTGAAACAGAAAAGCTTCTTAATCTGGAAGAAATCCTTCATTCCCGTGTAATCGGGCAGGAAGAAGCCGTTAAGGCCATTTCAAAGGCTGTCCGCCGTGCCCGTGCAGGCCTTAAAGATCCGAAGCGCCCGATTGGCTCGTTTGTATTCCTTGGGCCGACAGGGGTAGGTAAAACAGAGCTGGCCCGTGCATTAGCAGAAGCTATGTTCGGTGATGAGGATGCGATGATCCGCATCGATATGTCAGAATACATGGAGAAGCATTCCACATCCCGTCTGGTCGGGTCTCCTCCAGGTTATGTAGGGTATGAAGAAGGAGGCCAATTAACCGAAAAAGTCCGCAGAAAACCATATTCTGTTGTGCTTCTCGATGAAATTGAAAAGGCCCACCCTGATGTATTCAATATCCTATTACAGGTATTGGAAGACGGAAGATTAACAGACTCGAAGGGAAGAACTGTTGATTTCCGCAATACCGTTCTGATTATGACATCCAATGTAGGTGCTGAAGCGCTTAAGCGGAACAAATACGTTGGCTTTAACATCCAGGATGGGGAACAGGATTACAAAGATATGAAAGGTAAGGTAATGGAAGAGATGAAGAAGTCCTTCCGTCCTGAATTCCTAAACCGCATCGATGAAATTATCGTTTTCCATGCATTGGAGAGAAAGCATCTACAGGAAATCGTTTCGCTTATGTCTGATACATTAACGAAACGTTTGAAGGAACAGGATATTGCACTGGAATTAACAGATGCAGCCAAAGAAAAAATCTCGGTTGAGGGCTATGATCCTGAGTACGGAGCACGTCCGCTCCGACGTGCCATTCAAAAGCATATTGAAGACCGTTTATCCGAAGAGCTGTTAAGAGGAACAGTCCTGACCGGACAAAGCGTGGTAATCGATGTAAAGGATGGAGAATTTGTGGTGAAAACCACAGAACCAAGCAGAACAGCAAACCTTCAAAAATAAGGTTGTAACGGACCATAATAAGACATCAGATGATCACACACAGCAAAAAGGTACACGTCCCTGTTATACGTGTACCTTTTTGTACTCTTTCAGGCTATTTTTAAAAGCAGTCTTAAAAGAGGTTTATTCAGGCGTTTTATGTTAATTTTAAGAGAGAAAAAGATATCTGGACAAAAACATTTTAAGACCCGCTGGAAAAGGGAATAGGAAGTAAACGTACTTCTTTCATCACTGGTTCTTTCACGCAAGGCCGGTAATAATAAGATTTTCCTTTACCGCGGCTGGTATGAATGTACAGAGAGGGGAAGAAGTATGGCTAAAAGAAAAACGAAATTCATGTGCCAGGAATGCGGCTATGAATCAGCGAAATGGATGGGAAAATGTCCGGGGTGCGGGCAATGGAATACGATGGTGGAAGAGGTCGAGAAGCCAGCTTCAACGAGAAGAGGCGCTTTTGCACATTCACAGGGAACGGCCATAGCGGCAAAAGCTACGCCGATTACATCCATCGAAACAGTCAGCGAACCCCGCATACATACCGATTTAAAAGAATTAAACCGTGTCCTCGGGGGCGGTATTGTAAGAGGCTCCCTTGTTCTTATCGGGGGAGATCCGGGCATCGGGAAATCAACGCTTCTGCTTCAAGTATCCTCACAGCTGGCGAACAAAAAACATTCTGTTCTCTATATATCAGGGGAAGAATCCATGCGCCAGACGAAGCTGCGGGCTGACCGATTGGGTGTTTCTTCAGACAGTCTGCTCGTTTATTCGGAAACCAGCCTTGAAGAAATCAGCAGAACGATTGAAACAGTCAACCCTGACTTTGTCATTATCGACTCCATACAGACGATTTTCCATCCGGAAGTCACATCGGCGCCGGGGAGCGTTTCCCAGGTTCGGGAATGTACCGCTGAACTGATGCGCATTGGCAAAACGAAGGGAATCGCCATTTTTATCGTAGGGCATGTTACAAAGGAGGGCTCCATTGCGGGTCCTAGACTTCTGGAGCACATGGTGGATACGGTTTTATACTTTGAAGGTGAACGCCATCATACATACCGGATTTTACGGGCTGTAAAAAACAGGTTCGGGTCAACAAACGAGATGGGCATTTTTGAAATGAAGGAATTAGGGCTGGAGGAAGTGGCCAATCCATCGGAAATTTTCCTCGAAGAGCGGTCACAGGGGGCTGCCGGTTCAACAGTCGTTGCTTCCATGGAGGGGACGAGGCCAGTTCTGGTTGAAATTCAGGCGCTTATTTCCCCGACAAGCTTTGGGAATCCGCGACGAATGGCAACCGGAATCGATCATAATCGGGTTCCGCTCCTGATGGCCGTTTTGGAAAAACGGGTCGGAATGCTCCTGCAAAATCAGGATGCCTACCTAAAAGTCGCTGGCGGAGTAAAGCTTGATGAACCGGCAATTGATTTGGCCATAGCGGTCAGCATTGCGTCGAGTTTTCGGGATAAGCCGACAAAAGCAACAGACTGCATCATCGGAGAAGTAGGACTTACAGGCGAAGTCAGGAGAGTCTCAAGAATCGAACAAAGAGTACAGGAGGCGGCCAAGCTGGGCTTTGAACGGGTCATCCTGCCGGCGAACAATCTTGGCGGCTGGAGCGCACCGGGTGGAATTGAACTAATCGGAGTAAGCTCTGTAGGTGAAGCGCTAAAGGCTGCGTTAGGGGGATGAACATGGAGACTAAAAAAATGGGCGAAAAAACAATGAGTGAAATCCTTCGGTTCATGGCTCCGGGTACGCCTATCAGGGAAGGGATTGATAATGTTCTGCGCGCCAATACAGGCGGGCTGATTGTATTGGGCTCAAAAGAAAAGCTGAGCAACCTTGTGGATGGGGGTTTTCAGATTAATTGCCCATTTTCACCGAGTTATCTGTATGAGCTGGCCAAGATGGACGGGGCTATTATCTTAAATGAAGAAGGAAACATGATTCTGATTGCGAATGCCCAGCTTGCTCCTGATCCCGGCGTACCATCTACGGAAACGGGCATGCGGCATCGCACGGCTGAGCGGGTAGCGCGGCAAACAGGCGCATTAGTGATTGCCATTTCCCAGAGACGTAATGTCATTACCCTTTATAAGGGGCATTCCCGTTATGCGCTAAGGGATATTGGCGTTATTTTAACGAAGGCGAATGTAGCCGTCCAGACGCTTGAAAAATATAAGGTGGTTCTTGAACAGAGCATCGGCAATCTCAGCATCCTGGAATTTGAGGAGCTTGTTACCTACAGTGACATCCTCCATGTTTTTCATAATATCGAAATGGTTCTGCGCATTAAAAATGAGCTGCTTACCTATTTAAGTGAACTGGGCACCGAAGGAAGGCTGATCCGGCTCCAGATGAATGAACTGCTTGTGGAGCTTGAACGGGAAGCAGAATGGATTATTAGAGATTATGCTCAATCAAGAGACATCGACTCCAAGGAAGCCCTTGTCAAACTGCAGGTGCTTTCAAAAGGGGAAATGCTCGAAGACTCTGTCATCCTAAAGCTTTTGGGCTATAACGGGTATATTCACACGGAAGAATTCAAATGCCCACGCGGCTTCCGCATGCTGAATAAAGTTCCGCGCCTGCCGCCAATTATTATTGATAATCTGATTAACCGGTTTGAAGAATTCCCGAATATCATCACGGCAACTGTAGAGGAGCTCGATGAGGTGGAAGGAATCGGGGAAGTGCGGGCAAGAAAAATTAAAGAGGGACTTAAGCTCATAAAGGAGCAGGTTTTTGCGGATCGCCAGCTATAAAGAGACCATTGAACTATGTAATTGGTTATGCTAAAATGGTTGGTTAATTATTTGACAGTTTATTGCCAATGGTGCTAACCTTAAAGTGGAAGGAAGTATTAATTAAAACAGGTCTTTTACTATCGTGAAATAATTAACAAGGAACAAAAATGAAAATACCCGGGATTCAGGGTTTCAATTTTGTGAATTTGTTTATAATGAGTAAAAGGAGGTGAAGGAATGTTAAAACGTATTGTACAGGCATGCTTCCTTATTATTGGGGTAACGCTTGGAATATTTTTAATTCCTGACTTATTAAAATTAATCAGTTTAGATGACATTCCTCTTTTAAACAATCCATACGTGTCCGCCATTTTAGGTGCTATTATTTTTTATCTTTTAACTTTTTGGGCGGTTGATCATGTCGTCAATTTCGTGAGATGGGCAGAAGAATCACTGGTAAAAGTACCTATAACAGATATTATTTTTGGAAGTGTCGGCCTGGTTTTTGGATTAGTCATTGCCTTTTTAATCGGATACGCCCTAAGTACGATTGAGGTGCCGATACTGAATACCGTTGCTCCCATTGTGCTTACGCTTATATTCGGCTATCTGGGATTTCAGGTTGGCTTTAAAAAGCGGGATGAGCTTTTAAGCTTATTTTCCAGCAAGAAAAAGAAGAGCAGTGAAGAAGAACTTGAGCCTGAAGCTCCACCTAAAAAGTCACTCAAGATCCTTGATACAAGCGTTATCATCGATGGCCGCATTGCTGATATCTGCCAGACTGGCTTTTTGGAAGGCACGATTGTCATTCCGCAGTTTGTGCTTGAAGAACTTCAGCATATTGCTGATTCATCAGATGTATTAAAGCGCAACCGAGGCAGACGGGGTCTGGATATATTAAACCGGATTCAAAAAGAGCTTTCGATTAATGTGGAAATTTATGAAGGTGATTTTGAAGAAATCCAAGAGGTCGACAGCAAGCTGGTGAAGCTGGCTAAGTTAACGAATGGCGTCGTTGTGACCAATGATTTTAACTTAAACAAGGTTTGTGAACTGCAAAAAGTGGCAGTCCTTAATATTAATGATCTGGCTAATGCGGTCAAACCGGTTGTGCTGCCAGGTGAAGAAATGAAGGTACAGGTAATAAAAGACGGCAAGGAACAGAATCAGGGGATTGCTTATCTGGACGACGGCACGATGATCGTGGTGGAAGAAGGCAGAAACTACATTGGCAAACATATTGATGTACTTGTCACAAGTGTTCTGCAGACATCAGCCGGAAGAATGATCTTTGCAAAACCCAAGCTTCTGGAAAAGGCTTTATAATGTAGGATTGAAAGTGGGACAGAACGTGCAGGGAGAATGATTTCCCTGCCTTTTTGCCTGCTTTTTTAACAAATAAGAAAGTATTAACTGTCTAGCTCCAGCGCCTTCCCCCCTCGAGGTGTCGGGGGTGACCAGGGCGCTTGCGCTTTTCTAAAAAGAGGAGTCAAAAATATGAATTATCAAGCGATTCTCCCGGCGGCCGGGCAGGGGAAACGAATGGGAGCCGGAAAGAATAAGCTTCTTCTGGAAATTGGGAATGTCCCTGTGTTTATACATACGTTAAGAGTTTTTGAGAGTGACCCGGAGTGCACAGGCATTTTACTGGCCATTAATCCTCAGGATGAGGAAGAAATGTGCAATCTCTTAAAAAAGCATCAGATTAAGAAGGTGGCTGCTATGGTTGAAGGCGGTAAGGAAAGGCAGCATAGCGTCTATAATGCGACCAAGGCAGCTTCGGGCGAGGAAGTAGTGCTGGTTCATGACGCTGCCCGTCCTTTTATTACCCGGGATTTACTGCAGCCTCTGGTGAAAGCAGCCTGGGAAAAAGGAGCTGCTGTTCTGGCAGTGCCGCTGAAGGATACCATTAAAAAAGCTGACGGGCATTTAATCACAGAAACGCTTGAACGTTCCTATCTGTGGGCAGTTCAAACTCCACAGGCCTTTCGCGTTTCTTCCCTGCTTGAGGCACACCGCAAGGCAGACGAAGACGGCTTTTTAGGAACAGATGATGCGAGCCTCGTGGAGCGGTTAGGCAATGAAGTGGTGATTGTTGAGGGAAGTTACGATAATATTAAGCTGACAACGCCGGAAGATATTTATTTTGCGGAAGCAATTATAAAGAAAAGAAGTCATATGTAAAGGGGATTGTGATCATGTTTCGGATTGGACAAGGATTTGATGTTCACCAGTTTGCTGAAGGACGCCCGCTGATTATCGGGGGTATTGAAATACCATATGAGAAAGGGCTTTTAGGGCATTCAGATGCAGATGTCCTGCTGCATACAGTGGCAGATGCCTGCCTTGGGGCCATTGGAGAAGGGGACATTGGACGGCATTTTCCTGATACCGATCCTGAATTCAAGGATGCCGATTCGGCAAAGCTGCTGCAGCATGTATGGGGAATCGTAAAAGAAAAAGGGTATGAGCTGGTTAATGCAGACTGCACCATCATCGCCCAGAAACCGAAGATGGCTCCACATATCGGTAAAATGCAGGAGCGGATTGCAGAGCTTCTGGAAACCGAGAAAGAAAATATTAATGTGAAAGCAACAACTACAGAAAAGCTTGGCTTTACGGGACGGGAAGAGGGAATCGCTTCCCAGGCCGCTGTTTTGCTGAAAAAGATAGAGAACCGTTAAAATTACCTTTCAGAAGAAAAACCTGAGTGTTAAAATATAGCTTACGATAAACTCAAGATTCAAGATTTTAAGGAGGCAGTCAGTATGTCAAATGAAATCCGCGTCCGCTACGCTCCGAGTCCGACTGGGCATTTACATATCGGAAATGCGAGAACGGCGCTTTTTAACTATTTGTTTGCAAGAAGCAAAGGCGGAAAGTTCATCATCCGCATTGAGGATACAGATAAGAAACGGAATATTGAAGGCGGCGAGGAAAGCCAGCTTCATTATTTAAAGTGGCTTGGCATGGATTGGGATGAAAGCATTGACAGGGAAGGCGAATACGGCCCGTACCGCCAATCTGAAAGAAATCATATCTATGAAACCTACTACAAAGAATTGCTCGAAAAAGGGCATGCCTATAAATGCTATTGTACGGAAGAGGAGCTGGAAGCAGAGCGTGAAGCTCAATCTGCAAAAGGCGATACTCCTGCTTACTCAGGAAAATGCCGCCATCTGACAGAGGAAGAAAGAGCTGCGCTTGAAGCTGAGGGCAGAAAGCCGAGCATCCGCTTCCTTGTTCCAAAAGGCCAGATGCTGACATTCAATGACATGGTAAAAGGGGAAGTGTCATTCGAGTCGGATGGCTTCGGGGATTATGTCATCGTCAAGAAAGATGGCACGCCTACCTACAACTTTGCGGTAGCAGTGGATGATCACCTGATGAAAATCTCTCATGTTCTGCGCGGGGATGACCATATTTCCAATACGCCTAAGCAGCAGATGATTTATGAAGCATTGGGCTGGGACCTTCCGGTGTTTGGCCATATGACTTTAATTGTCAATGAAAGCCGCAAAAAACTGAGCAAGCGCGATGAGACGATCATTCAGTTCATTGAACAATACGAAGAGCTCGGCTACTTGCCGGAAGCACTCTTTAACTTTATTGCGCTTCTTGGCTGGTCTCCTGCAGGGGAGGAAGAGATTTTCTCGAAAGAAGAATTCATCGATATCTTTGATGAAAACCGCCTTTCAAAATCTCCGGCCCTTTTCGATAAGCAGAAGCTTGAATGGATGAATAACCAGTACATGAAGAAGCTAGATCAGGAGCGATTGGTGTCCATTTCAGCCCCTCACCTGGTGAAGGCAGGGAAGATCAGCGAAAACTGGCAGCAGGAAAACGAAGAGTGGGTTAATAGCCTGATCACTCTTTACCAGGAAAAAATGAGCTTTGGCGCTCAGATTGTCGAGCTTTCAGAACTGTTCTTCACAGCGGAAATGACCGTTGATGAAGAAGCGAAGGAAGTTCTGGCTGAAGAGCAGGTTCCTGAAGTGCTGTCTGCATTCCTGACGGAAATTGACGCACTTGCAGAATTCAAAGCAGATGAAATTAAAGCGGCTATGAAGGCTGTGCAGAAATCAACAGGACACAAGGGCAAAAAGCTCTTCATGCCTATCCGTTCCGCAACGACCGGCCAAACCCATGGACCGGATCTGCCGCAGGCTATCGAGCTTTTAGGAAAAGAAAAAGTAAAATCTCGTTTAATGAGCATTATTGGTTAACATCTTGGAGAAAATGTAATATAGTATTAAGTAAATTATTCTATATTGAAAAGTGTTGAAGAGGAAAAGTAAGAAAAAAGATGCTTTTTAGAGAAAACCATCACCGGCTGAAAGTGGTTTAAGCCTCTCTTTATTCTGAAGTGCGCCTCTGAGCCTCAATTCGAACGGATGCCATGCTTCCAAGTAGATTTGAGCGGAAACTTATCCGTTAACAAGTTAAAGTTGAGGCTGTTTTAGCCTAAACAGAGTGGAACCGCGCGTAAAGCGTCTCTGTCCGATTGTGGCAGAGGCGCTTTTTTTATATGCAAAATCCGCAACAAATTAGTATATGAGAAAAACATTAATAAAAAAGAAGATCTACGTCAGGAGGGGAAATGAACCATGTTTGCAAGAATGAAGGAAGATATCGAAGTGGTATTTGAACAGGATCCGGCAGCAAGAAGTTATTTGGAAGTAATATTAACCTACTCAGGATTGCATGCTGTCTGGTCACACCGCATTGCCCACGCTCTTTTTAAGCGGAAGTTTTATTTTCTTGCAAGAGTGGTTTCCCAGATCAGCCGCTTTTTCACAGGAATTGAAATTCATCCGGGAGCAAAGATCGGCAGACGCTTTTTTATCGACCATGGCATGGGGGTTGTCATCGGGGAAACATGTGAAATCGGTGATAATGTAACAGTTTTTCAGGGTGTGACACTGGGAGGAACCGGGAAGGAAAAAGGCAAGCGCCATCCTACCATTAAGGACAATGCGCTGATTGCAACAGGGGCGAAGGTTTTGGGCTCAATTACAATTGGCGAGAATTCTAAGGTGGGTGCAGGCTCTGTTGTTCTTCATGAGGTTCCGCCAAATTCAACAGTAGTCGGGATTCCTGGAAGAGTGAAAATTCGGGATGGTGTGAAAATCAGCAAGGATTTAAATCATTGTGATCTTCCCGATCCAATTGCAGACCGGTTTAAGGAACTGGAAGGGGAGCTGCGGGAATTAAAAATGGAAGTGGAAACATTGAGGAAAGAAAGGAGCCAGATTCATGGCCATTCAAATCTATAATACACTTACTCGTCAAAAAGAAGATTTTATTCCCCTGGAAGAGGGAAAAGTGAAAATGTATGTGTGCGGGCCAACCGTTTATAACTATATCCATATAGGGAATGCCCGTCCGCCGATTGTATTTGATACGGTAAGAAGATATCTTGAGTTCCGCGGCTTCGATGTACAGTACGTCTCCAATTTTACGGATGTGGATGATAAGCTGATCCGCGTGGCTAATGAATTGGGAACGGATGTTCCGGCAGTTGCAGAACGGTTCATTAATGCCTATTTCGAGGACGTTTCTGCTCTCGGCTGCAGAAGGGCTGATGTCCACCCGAGAGTGACAGAAAGCATCGATATCATTATTGAATTTATCCAGACATTGATTGATAAAGGCTTTGCGTATGAATCAGAGGGAGATGTCTATTACCATACACGGAAATTTGATGAGTACGGCAAGCTTTCCCATCAGTCCATTGATGAATTGCGTGTCGGCGCCCGCATTGCGGTCGGGGAGAAGAAACAGGACTCCCTTGACTTTGTTCTTTGGAAAGCGGCGAAGGAAGGGGAAATCGCGTGGGAGAGTCCTTGGGGGCAAGGAAGACCCGGATGGCATATCGAATGCTCGGCGATGGCGAAGAAATACCTTGGGGAAATGATTGACATCCATGCCGGCGGTCAGGATCTGGCCTTCCCGCATCATGAAAATGAAATTGCCCAGTCGGAAGCACTGACAGGAAAAACCTTCGCCCGCTACTGGATGCATAACGGGTATATTAATATCGACAACGAAAAAATGTCCAAATCACTGGGGAATTTCGTCCTGGTTCATGACATTATCCAAAAGCATGACCCGCAGGTTTTAAGATTTTTCATGCTGTCGGTTCATTACAGGCATCCGATCAACTACAGCGATGAGCTTCTGGAAAACACACGGACAGGGCTTGAGCGCATTAAAACGTCTTATCACAATTTGCAGCACCGCAGAGAAGCAAGTGTGAACCTGACCGATAATAATCAGGAGTGGCTGGATAAAATTACGGCTCTTCATGAGCAGTTCATTCAAGATATGGATGATGATTTTAACACAGCGAATGCTGTATCCATTTTGTTCGAACTGTCTAAGCTTGCGAATTATTATCTGATGGAGAAAAACACAGCTGTGGAAGTGATCGATGCTTTCATGAAAGAATTTGAAACGCTGTTTGATGTATTGGGACTTTCACTTGAAGAGGCACATGCAGACCTTCTGGATGAGGAAATCGAACAGCTGATTGAAGAGAGGCAGCAGGCCAGAAAAGAGCGAAATTTCGAACGGGCAGATAAAATCCGCGATCAGCTGAAAGAAATGAATATTATCCTTGAAGATACACCGCAGGGAATCAGATGGAAAAGAGGCTAAGCAATGCTTCACTATGAAAACAAAGTAGATGAAAAACAATTGAATAGTCTTGCCCTGGCGTATATGGGAGATGCAGTATTTGAAACCTATATACGGCACCATCTCCTGCAAAATGGACGGGTCCGGCCTCATTTTCTCCATAAGGAGGCGACCCGGTATGTTTCTGCAAAAGCCCAGTCCCTGATCATTCATGAATTAATAGACGCTAAGCGGCTGACTGAAGAAGAACTGGCAGTTGTCCGCAGGGGGCGGAATGCCAAGTCCGGTTCAGTGCCGAAAAATACAGATGTCCAAACATACAGATACAGCACAGCTTTTGAATCACTGATCGGCTATCTGTTTTTAGCGAAAAGACAGGAGCGCATGGAAGAGCTGATTCTGGAATCCATTGATTTAGTTGAGAAAAAGAAAGGAGGAGCGGTAAAATGAGCCAGGATTTTATCATTGGGAAGAATCCCGTCATTGAAGCGTTGAAGTCAGAGAGGGATATTAATAAGATTTTTATTGCAGAAGGTTCGCAGGGCGGGCAGATGCAGCAGGTAATCGGTTTGGCGAAGTCAGCCGGGGTCCTCGTCCAGTTTGTACCCAAGAAAAAAATAGATGGGATGGCAGAGGGAAATCATCAAGGTGTCATCGCACAGGTTGCTGCCTATCAATACGCAGAAATCGATGATCTGTTTGCAGCTGCAGAAAAGAAAAATGAAGCACCATTCTTCCTGCTGCTGGATGAAATTGAAGATCCGCACAATCTGGGATCCATCATGAGAACGGCCGATGCAGTCGGTGCCCATGGGATCATTATTCCGAAGAGGAGAGCGGTCGGGCTGACAGCAACGGTAGCTAAAGCATCAACAGGGGCGATCGAGTATATTCCGGTTGTCCGTGTTACCAATATGTCCAGGACGATTGATGAATTAAAAGAAAGAGGCGTCTGGATCGCCGGTACGGATGCAAAAGGAAAACAGGACTACCGCCAGATGGATGGAGCGATGCCTTTAGGCCTTGTGATTGGCAGTGAAGGAAAAGGAATGGGCCGCCTGATACGTGATAAATGCGACTTCCTAATTAACCTGCCGATGGCTGGACATGTTACTTCCCTTAATGCATCAGTTGCGGCTGCACTGCTCATGTATGAGGTTTATCGGAAACGGCACCCGCTTGAGGGATAAAAATGGACATCCTTCTTGTTGACGGATACAACATAATTGGTGCTTGGCCGGAACTCAGGGAGCTCAAAAACAAGGATTTATCATCTGCCAGAGACCGTCTGATTGAAAAAATGGCCGAGTACCAGGGATATTCCGGGTACAGAGTGATTGTCGTGTTTGATGCCCACTATGTAAAGGGCACTGAAAAAAAGTTTAAAAATTCAAAGATCGAAGTTATTTTTACGCGGAATAATGAAACGGCCGATGAACGCATCGAAAAACTGGCTATCGATCTCAGTAATATTAAAACTCAAATTCATGTAGCAACCTCCGATTTCACAGAGCAGTGGGTCATATTTGGCCAGGGGGCCCTAAGGAAATCAGCGAGGGAGCTCTTGAATGAAATGAATTTGATTGAAAGCAGCATCGAAAAAAAAGTAAAAAAAATTCAGGAGAAAAAGCCAGTTTCCAAGATACATCTCAGCGATGAAGTGGCAGAAATTTTTGAAAAATGGCGCAGAGGAGGCCAATGAGCGGTTGACGCTTGAAAAAACCGTGCTGTATAATGTTTCTAACCATGCTTGTACGGTCGGGGGGATCTAAGTGAGTGCTGACTTCAAGACAATCGACGAAAATCTTATAGACTTTATACAGCTAGAGGACGAAGAAATAGTGGAGCTCGTGCATAAGGGCGAGAGTGAGGCGCTGGATTATCTGATTCATAAGTACCGCAACTTTGTCCGGGCAAAAGCAAGATCCTATTTTTTGATTGGCGCAGATAAAGAAGATATTGTACAAGAGGGAATGATCGGCTTATACAAGGCGATCCGTGATTTTAAAGAGGACAAGCTGTCTTCATTTAAAGCGTTTGCCGAGCTGTGCATCACCAGGCAAATCATCACCGCCATTAAGACGGCGACCCGCCAAAAGCATATTCCGCTGAACTCGTATGTGTCTCTGGACAAGCCCATTTATGATGAGGAATCAGACAGAACGCTTATGGATGTTATCTCCGGGGCGAAGGTTATGGACCCTGAAGAGCTGATTATCAACCAGGAAGAATTTGATCATATTGAAGTGAAAATGTCCGAGCTTCTGAGTGACCTTGAACGCAAGGTGCTTGCCCTTTATTTGGACGGGCAGTCCTATCAGGAAATTTCCGAAGAACTGAACCGCCATGTGAAGTCGATTGACAATGCTCTGCAGCGGGTGAAAAGAAAGCTGGAAAGATATCTGGAAGTGCGGGAATTTTCCCTGTAGACAGAATTTGCCAACACCTTGCTTTTTTTTGCAGTTATTGACATGATTTAGGGTGCGTGTTAAAGTTTTAAGGGCGTAATGTGACTTAGTAGGTGGAAATGATGACGAAAAAAGTAATATTGGCATGCTCTGTATGTGGTTCCAGGAATTATTCCACTGCGGGCAAAGATGATGCTGTACGGCTGGAATTGAAGAAATTCTGCAGCACATGCAGTGCTCATACGATCCATAAAGAAACAAAGTGATTATATAGATAAGAAGTTTGTTCTTTTAATAGACTGAAGCTGAGTGTTTTAGGCAGATTGGAAGACCGGTCTGATTTTGAAGCCGCTTTCGCTTCTTGTTAAAGGATATATCTTTCGAAAGTTGGGGGTTACGAAATGCAGCGCATCGTGAATTTTTTCCGTGAAGTTGGCCGGGAAATGAGAAAGGTCAGCTGGCCTAAACGCAAAGAGCTGACAAGCTATACTGTTACCGTACTGGCTACAGTTACGTTTTTCGCTCTGTTTTTTGCAGTGCTTGACCTGGGAATTTCTGAATTGATTCGTATAATTCTTGAATAACCCCTGAGTTTCCATGGTATAATGGAGAATAACACAGGAAACATTTGCAAAGCCCGGAAACGGGTTTTTTAATTTGGAGAAAAATAATAAATTGTTGAATACAGGGAGGGAAGGACGAACAAGTCCTCGTGAATGGAAAAGAATTGGTATGTTGTTCATACGTACTCCGGCTATGAAAATAAAGTAAAAGCCAATCTGGAGAAACGTGTTGAATCAATGGGTATGCAAGATAAGATCTTTCGGGTGGTAGTCCCTGAAGAAGAAGAAACAGAATTTAAGAACGGCAAGAAAAAGGTAGTGAAGCGCAAGGTATTCCCTGGTTATGTACTGGTGGAAATCGTGATGACAGATGATTCCTGGTATGTAGTAAGAAATACTCCGGGTGTAACCGGATTTGTAGGTTCGGCAGGTTCAGGCTCAAAGCCGACTCCGCTATTGCCTGAGGAAGTTACTCAAGTTCTTAAGCATATGGGTGTTGAAGAAGCCCGCTTTGATATCAACTTTGAGATCGGCGAAACGGTAAAGGTGAACGAAGGTCCGTTTGCGAACTTCACAGGCTCTATTGAAGATATTGATAAAGATAAGGCAAAGATTAAAGTGCTTGTGAACATGTTTGGCCGCGACACTCCGGTTGAACTTGATTTTTCACAGATTGAAAAACTGTAAGAATCAGCCTTCTGTGAAAGTACTTTTATATATCTTTGTAAAAAAACTTGAAATTGGCTTTGAAAAGTGATAATATTTCAAAGGTCAGTATGTCTCGGACAAAGAGACTGGACAGTAGTTAAAAGTTCTTTATCTTAATATAAAGACTATAAGTTGAGTGGGAGGGAACTTTCCCTATTACCACATCACGGACTTTAAGGAGGTGTGTCTCGTGGCTAAAAAAGTAATCAAACTTGTAAAGCTGCAAATCCCTGCAGGTAAAGCGAACCCTGCACCACCGGTTGGACCGGCACTAGGTCAAGCAGGTGTTAACATCATGGGATTCTGTAAGGAATTTAACGCTCGAACAGCTGAACAAGCTGGCTTAATCATTCCTGTTGAAATCACGGTTTTTGAAGACCGTTCATTTACATTTATTACGAAAACTCCTCCTGCTGCAGTTCTTCTTAAGAAGGCGGCTGGAATCGAGTCTGGTTCTGGTGAACCAAACCGTAATAAAGTAGCAACAGTCAAGCGTGACAAGGTACGCGAGATTGCTGAAACAAAGATGCCTGATCTAAACGCTGCAAGCGTAGAAGCTGCAATGCGTATGGTTGAAGGTACTGCACGCAGCATGGGTATCGTTATCGAAGACTAATCCATGTATGAAGCAGATTAAGGGATGAGGTTGCGACGTTGAATTTGGTTTCACTCGCAACCTTTGTTCTGTCAAGAGCGGGCGCCTTAATGGGCGCCTCCGCTTTTCGTGTTGAGCAGCGGCGCCTAGCACCTCGAGGTCATAAGCCAATCCTCCCGGAAAGGTAAAGAACACCTTTCAGTGAGGCTCGTCTTATGCTTGTCGGGGCTGACCAAGGCGCCTCCGCTTTTACTCGTGGGAGGTTATTCCGCTAAAACCACAATCAAGGAGGAAATAAAAATGGCTAAAAAAAGTAAGAAGTACGCAGAAGCTGTGAAGCTTGTTGATTCTTCAAAAGCTTACCCGATTGCTGAAGCAATTGAACTTACGAAGAAAACTAATTTTGCAAAATTTGATGCAACTGTTGAGGTAGCATTCCGCCTTGGAGTTGACCCTAAGAAAGCTGACCAGCAAATCCGTGGAGCAGTAGTTCTTCCAAACGGAACTGGTAAAACTCAGCGCGTTCTTGTATTCGCTAAAGGCGAAAAAGCGAAAGAAGCAGAAGCAGCTGGAGCAGATTTCGTAGGCGATTCTGAATACATCAACAAAATCAGCCAAGGCTGGTTCGACTTTGATGTAATCGTTGCTACACCTGACATGATGGGTGAAGTTGGTAAACTTGGCCGCGTATTAGGACCTAAAGGCTTAATGCCAAACCCTAAGACTGGCACAGTTACTTTTGACGTTCAAAAAGCAGTTAACGAAATCAAAGCAGGTAAAGTTGAATACCGTGTTGACAAAGCTGGTAACATCCACGTGCCAATCGGTAAAGTATCTTTCGAAGACGAAAAGCTTGTTGAAAACTTCAACACTATTTTCGACACAATGATGAAAGTGAAGCCTGCTGCTGCTAAAGGAACTTACATGAAGAACGTTTCTGTTACTTCTACAATGGGACCTGGCGTTAAAGTAGATCCTTCATCTGTTGCAGTAAAATAGAAAAGCGTAAGCGCCTTGCCCAGCCCCGACAAGCATAAGACGAGCCTCACTGAAAGGTGTTCTTTACCTTTCCGGGAGGATTGCCTTATGACCTCGAGGGGCTAGGCGCTGAAGCTGGACAATAATAACAATTGACATTCTGAAATACATGCTGTAATATGTATTTTGTTGTTAAAATATAATAACATTTGTGCCGTAGACAGCAGGTGCTTTATTGCTTAATTTCCTGCCGAGGTATTACGATAGAATTGCTTTTTCTCGCTATTGTATACTTCCTCCATGTCTGCAAAGTCGTGGAGGTTTTTTATTGAACGGTATGAATGTAGAAAATTCTACAGGAGGTGTAAGGATGAGCAGCATTATCGAACAAAAGAAACAAATCGTAGACGAAATTGCTGATAAACTTAAATCAAGTGTATCAACAGTTGTTGTTGACTACCGTGGTCTTTCTGTTGCTGAAGTTACTGAACTTCGTAAACAGCTTCGTGAAGCTGGCGTGGAATTCAAAGTATACAAGAATTCAATGACTCGCCGTGCTGCTGAAGCTGCTGAACTTTCCGGTTTAAACGAGTCTTTAACTGGACCTAACGCAATCGCGTTCAGCACAGAAGATGTAGTTGCTCCAGCGAAAATCCTTAATGATTTCGCGAAAAAGCATGAAGCACTTGAAATTAAAGCAGGTGTAATCGAAGGGAATATCGCTTCAGTAGAAGATGTCAAAGCTCTTGCTGAACTACCATCACGCGAAGGCTTGCTTTCTATGCTACTCAGCGTACTTCAAGCACCTATCCGCAATCTTGCTCTTGCTGCAAAAGCTGTTGCAGATCAAAAAGAAGAACAAGGCGCGTAAGTTGATTTTAGCGTTAAACTAATAGATTCAAACCAAAAATAAGGAGGAAACATAATCATGACTAAAGAACAAATCATTGAAGCAGTTAAATCTATGACTGTTTTAGAACTAAACGACTTAGTAAAAGCTATTGAAGAAGAATTTGGTGTAACTGCTGCTGCTCCTGTAGCAATGATGGGCGGAGCTGCTGCTGGTGGCGCTGCTGAAGAGCAAACTGAATTTGAAGTTGTTCTTACTTCTGCAGGCGACCAAAAAATCAAAGTTATCAAAGTGGTACGTGAAATCACAGGTCTTGGACTTAAAGAAGCGAAAGAACTTGTTGACAACACTCCAAAAGCTCTTAAAGAAGGCGTTTCTAAAGAAGAAGCTGAAGAAGTTAAAGCTAAGCTTGAAGAAGTTGGAGCTGGCGTTGAAGTTAAGTAATAGCCTTTATGAAAAGTCCGCTGCTTAAGCGGGCTTTTTGTTTTGGGGTCGAAATTACATTATTCTTTAACTTTTTGCTTTTTAGTGGGCAATCTTATATAATTCCTTCGAACCCACATAATTTGTGATTCTCCTTTTATCTTCTTATATATACTCCTGGAGGTGATTTCATGTCTGACCACTACTATTCCAAAACACAGCAAGTTGATAGCAGCCCTAAAACCTGGAGCTATACTTTAAAGGAATTTCCTTTCTGTTTTAAAACAGACAACGGTGTTTTTTCAAAGGGTGAAGTGGATTTTGGGTCTAAATTATTGATCGAAACATTTGATCAGCCGGAAGCGGATGGGAATATTCTCGATGTCGGCTGCGGATATGGGCCTATCGGGCTGACTGCTGCAAAGCTTATGCCGGAACGAACTGTTCAT
Organism: Bacillus sp. 7894-2; assembly: GCF_002272225.1. NCBI lineage: Bacteria > Bacillati > Bacillota > Bacilli > Caryophanales > Bacillaceae > Bacillus > Bacillus sp. 7894-2. The sequence goes on along the minus strand of NZ_NPDG01000144.1, from coordinate 44,072 downwards.
ATGGTTGATGTAAATGAGAGGGCGCTTGGACTTGCGAAGGAAAATGCTGAATTGAATGGCATAAAAAATGTCCAAATCTATGAAAGTGACCGCCTTGAAAGTACAAAGGGCAATAAGTTTGCGGCTATCCTGACAAATCCGCCAATCCGCGCCGGGAAAAGGATAGTGCATGATATTTTTGAACAAAGCTTTGAGGCTCTGATATCGGGCGGAGAGCTATGGGTTGTCATCCAGAAAAAGCAGGGTGCACCATCTGCGATCGATAAACTGACAGAGTTATTCGGTGAAGTGGAGACAGCAGAAAAGAAAAAAGGCTATTTAATATTAAGAGCAAAAAAAGATTGACTTGACTTTTTTGCTATGATAGTATTGTAAAATGCCAACATATTATATTCCTATTTATAACTAATATTTATCTAATAGTTGTATAAAATTGGTTTTAATGGGAAAGCTAACAAAATAATAGTCGTATTGTGAAAATGTGGTTTTTGAAGTGAAAACCCTTTTTCTTTTTGTCTTATAAGAATGGAAGCTTGGCTCATGTCCCTGTGCTTTTTTTGGGGGAGAAGCCTGCTTCTGGGCCAGTTTTACTGGCTGGCTTCGTGCGCCATCGGTCCAGTCGCTAATACCTGAACCGATAGGCAGGCGCTCATCGCTTTTCTTATAGGATGATATAAATTGCTATTAGCAACAATAACGCTTGATTTGAGGGGTGAATCAGTTGACAGGTCAACTAGTTCAGTATGGACGACACCGCCAACGTAGAAGTTACGCACGAATCAGTGAAGTTTTAGAATTACCAAATCTAATCGAAATCCAAACCTCTTCTTATCAATGGTTTCTTGATGAGGGTTTACGAGAAATGTTCCATGATATTTCTCCGATTGAAGACTTTACTGGTAATTTGTCGCTTGAATTTATTGATTACAGCCTTGGCGAACCAAAATATTCCGTTGAGGAATCGAAAGAACGAGATGTTACATATTCTGCACCTTTACGTGTGAAAGTGCGTCTTGTAAACAAAGAAACAGGCGAAGTTAAAGACCAGGATGTCTTTATGGGTGACTTCCCGCTTATGACAGAGACAGGTACGTTCGTTATTAATGGAGCGGAACGTGTCATTGTATCCCAGTTAGTGCGTTCTCCGAGCGTATACTTCAGTGGAAAGCTTGATAAAAACGGGAAAAAAGGCTATTCAGCAACCGTAATCCCGAACCGCGGCGCATGGCTTGAGTATGAAACAGATGCCAAAGACGTCGTATACGTCAGAATAGATCGTACTCGGAAACTGCCCGTTACGGTTCTTTTGCGTGCACTTGGGTTCGGCTCTGATCAAGAGATCATCGATTTGGTTGGAGACAACGAGTACATTCGCAATACGCTTGAGAAAGACAATACGGAAAGCACAGATAAAGCTCTCCTTGAAATCTATGAGCGTCTCCGTCCGGGCGAGCCGCCAACGGTCGAAAATGCGAAAAGCTTGCTTGTCTCAAGATTCTTTGATCCAAAGCGTTATGACCTTGCGAACGTTGGACGCTATAAGATCAATAAGAAGCTTCATATTAAAAACCGCCTGTTTGGCCAAAAACTGGCTGAAACGCTTGTGGATCCAGAAACTGGCGAAATCATTGCGGAAAAAGGAGTTACACTTGACCGCCGTACATTAGACCGCATTCTTCCTAACCTTGAGAAGGATATCGGCTTCAAAACGGTAAGCTTATTAGGCGGAGTAGTAAATGATGAAGTATTGCTTCAGTCTATTAAGATTTACGCGCCTAATGAAGATGGCGAAAAGGTCATCAATGTGATCGGCAATGCCTATGTGGAAGAAGCAGTGAAAAACATTGCACCTTCTGACATCATTGCATCTATCAGCTATTTCTTTAACCTTCTGCACTCTGTAGGAGATACAGATGATATTGACCATCTTGGAAACAGACGTCTTCGTTCAGTCGGAGAACTATTGCAGAACCAGTTCCGCATCGGTTTATCCCGTATGGAGCGTGTGGTCCGCGAGAGAATGTCCATCCAGGATACAAATACGATTACACCTCAGCAGCTGATTAATATCCGTCCTGTTATTGCGTCAATTAAAGAGTTCTTTGGAAGCTCTCAGTTGTCCCAGTTCATGGACCAGACGAATCCGCTTGCTGAACTTACGCATAAGCGCCGTCTTTCTGCGTTAGGGCCGGGTGGTCTGACGCGTGAACGTGCCGGTTTCGAAGTCCGTGACGTTCACTACTCTCACTATGGCCGTATGTGTCCGATTGAAACGCCGGAGGGACCAAACATCGGTCTGATTAACTCCTTATCTTCCTTTGCGAAGGTGAACCGCTTCGGATTTATCGAAACACCATATCGCCGAATCGACCCTGAGACCGGAAAAGTCACATCCCGCATCGACTATCTGACAGCCGATGAAGAGGATAACTATGTAGTGGCTCAGGCAAATGCGCTTCTTGGTGACGATGGTTCATTCCTTGACGAAGAAGTAGTTGCCCGTTTCAAAGGTGAGAACACAGTTGTCAAGCGCGACCGTGTTGACTACATGGATGTATCGCCGAAACAGGTAGTATCTGCTGCGACAGCATGTATCCCGTTCCTTGAAAACGATGACTCCAACCGTGCCCTCATGGGAGCGAACATGCAGCGTCAGGCTGTGCCATTGATGCAGCCGGAGGCGCCAAGAGTCGGAACTGGTATGGAGTATGTATCAGGTAAAGACTCAGGTGCTGCAGTCATCTGTAAGCATGAAGGAATTGTTGAGCATGTAGAGGCCCGCGAAGTTTGGGTTCGCCGCATTCAAAACGTAGATGGCCAGGAAGTTAAAGGCGATCTTGATAAATACAGAATGCTTAAATTCATTCGATCCAACCAGGGAACCTGCTACAACCAGCGTCCTATCGTCGCTGTTGGCAACCGTGTAACAAAAGGAGAAATCCTTGCTGACGGTCCTTCCATGGAACTCGGTGAATTAGCTCTTGGACGCAACGTTCTTGTAGCGTTCATGACTTGGGATGGCTATAACTACGAGGATGCGATCATCATGAGTGAGCGCCTTGTAAAAGATGATGTTTATACATCCATCCATATTGAAGAATATGAATCAGAATCACGCGATACAAAGCTTGGACCTGAAGAGATCACAAGAGATATCCCTAACGTTGGGGAAGATGCACTGCGCAACTTGGACGAACGCGGAATTATCCGTACAGGTGCGGAAGTAAAAGATGGCGATCTTCTGGTTGGTAAAGTAACTCCTAAAGGGGTAACGGAACTGACAGCTGAAGAAAGGCTATTGCACGCAATCTTTGGTGAAAAAGCACGTGAAGTCCGTGATACATCCCTTCGTGTGCCACATGGCGGAGGCGGTATTGTACTGGATGTTAAAGTGTTTAACAGAGAAGACGGAGACGAGCTTCCTCCAGGGGTTAACCAGCTTGTACGTGTATATATCGTTCAGAAGCGTAAAATCTCTGAAGGTGACAAGATGGCCGGACGTCACGGTAACAAAGGTGTTATCTCCCGTATTTTACCGGAAGAAGATATGCCTTACCTGCCGGATGGCACTCCAGTAGACATCATGTTAAACCCTCTTGGGGTTCCATCGCGTATGAACATCGGACAGGTGCTTGAGCTTCACCTTGGTATGGCTGCCAGAGCTCTTGGCATCCATGTTGCATCTCCTGTATTCGATGGTGCACGTGAGGAAGATGTATGGTCAACGATCGAAGAAGCAGGCATGGCGCGTGATGCGAAGACTGTCCTTTATGATGGACGTTCAGGCGAGCCATTCGACAACCGTGTATCTGTCGGTGTCATGTATATGATCAAACTGGCACACATGGTTGACGATAAGCTTCATGCCCGTTCAACAGGACCTTACTCTCTTGTTACGCAGCAGCCATTGGGCGGTAAAGCTCAGTTCGGCGGACAGCGTTTCGGTGAGATGGAGGTATGGGCACTTGAAGCATATGGTGCTGCCTATACACTTCAGGAAATCTTAACAGTTAAGTCCGATGACGTTGTTGGACGTGTTAAGACTTATGAATCAATCGTCAAAGGCGAGAATGTACCTGAGCCAGGTGTACCGGAATCATTCAAGGTACTGATCAAAGAGCTTCAAAGTTTAGGTATGGATGTTAAGATCCTATCCGGCGATGAAGAAGAAATTGAAATGCGCGACATGGAAGATGAAGATGAAGTTCAGCAGGCTGAATCATTGACAATCGCTCCGGAAAAGCAAAACGAAGAGCAAGCAGTTACGAAAGAATAATTTCATATAAATTCCTTAATCCCTTGGCGCTCCGCCTTACATGGCGGATGCCGCTGGGGATATTATTGGCACTTTGCTGCTGTTTGAGCAATAAGGGTAAAACCCGGAGATCAAAAGGGAGGTAGGCCCCTTGCTAGATGTAAACAATTTCGAGTATATGAAAATAGGTCTTGCTTCACCGGATAAGATACGTTCTTGGTCACATGGTGAAGTTAAGAAACCTGAAACGATCAACTATCGTACATTAAAACCAGAAAAAGACGGTCTATTCTGCGAGCGCATTTTCGGACCGACGAAAGACTGGGAATGTCACTGTGGAAAGTATAAGCGTGTTCGATATAAAGGCGTGGTCTGTGACCGATGCGGCGTTGAAGTAACACGCGCGAAAGTCCGCCGTGAAAGAATGGGCCATATTGAACTTGCAGCCCCTGTATCCCACATTTGGTATTTCAAGGGCATCCCAAGCCGTATGGGTCTTGTGCTGGACATGTCTCCGCGTGCACTTGAAGAAGTTATTTACTTCGCTTCTTATGTTGTAACGGATCCTGGCGTTACGGCTCTTGAGAAGAAGCAGCTGCTTTCTGAAAAAGAGTACCGTGCATACCGTGAAAAATACGGAAACAAGTTCCAGGCTTCCATGGGTGCTGAATCCATTAAGAAGCTTCTTTCTGACATAGATCTCAACAAAGAAGTAGATTCCCTTAAAGAGGAATTGAAAACCGCCCAGGGCCAGCGACGCACTCGTGCAATCAAGCGCCTGGAAGTACTTGAAGCTTTCCGTGGTTCTGGAAATGAACCGTCCTGGATGATTCTCGACGTTCTTCCGGTTATTCCTCCGGAGCTTCGTCCGATGGTACAGCTGGATGGTGGACGTTTTGCCACTTCCGACCTGAATGATTTGTACCGCCGTGTAATTAACCGCAACAACCGTTTGAAGCGTTTATTGGACCTTGGTGCTCCAAGCATTATCGTTCAGAACGAAAAACGCATGCTTCAGGAAGCTGTAGATGCGCTAATTGATAACGGCCGCCGCGGAAGACCGGTAACTGGACCAGGAAACCGTCCGTTAAAATCCCTATCGCATATGCTTAAAGGAAAACAAGGACGCTTCCGCCAGAACTTGCTTGGTAAGCGTGTTGACTATTCGGGACGTTCGGTTATCGTCGTAGGACCAAACTTAAAAATGTACCAGTGCGGACTTCCAAAAGAAATGGCATTGGAATTATTTAAGCCGTTCGTTATGAAGGAATTGGTGGAGAAGGGCTTAGCTCACAACATCAAATCTGCAAAGCGCAAAATTGAAAGAGTACAGCCGGAAGTTTGGGATGTTCTTGAAAGTGTTATTAAAGAGCACCCTGTATTGCTTAACCGTGCTCCGACTCTTCACAGACTCGGCATTCAGGCATTCGAACCGACATTGGTTGAAGGACGCGCTATTCGTCTTCACCCGCTTGTATGTACTGCTTACAACGCAGACTTTGACGGTGACCAAATGGCTGTTCACGTGCCGCTTTCATCTGAAGCACAGGCAGAAGCACGCTTGCTGATGCTGGCAGCACAGAACATTCTGAATCCGAAAGACGGTAAGCCAGTTGTTACTCCTTCTCAGGATATGGTACTGGGTAACTATTACCTGACACTTGAAAGAGCCGGCGCCGTTGGCGAAGGTATGATTTTTAAAGATACAAGCGAAGCGCTGCTTGCTTATCAAAATGGATATGTGCACTTGCATACAAGAGTAGCTGTCCATGCTGGATCCTTAAATAATCAGACTTTCACTGAAGAACAAAACAAGAAGCTTTTATTAACTACGGTTGGTAAGCTTATTTTCAACGAAATTCTGCCTGAAACATTCCCTTACATTAATGAGCCTACAAAAGAAAACCTGGAGATTGAAACTCCTGCGAAATATTTTGTAGAGCCTGCTACTGATGTAGCTGCCGTTATCAAGGAAATGCCGCTGGTAGATCCGTTTAAGAAAAAGATCCTTGGAAACATCATTGCGGAAGTCTTCAAACGCTTCAAAATTACGGAAACGTCTAAAATGCTTGACCGCATGAAGAACCTTGGATTCAGGCACTCCACAAAAGCCGGTATCACAGTCGGTGTTGCTGATATCGTAGTATTAAGGGAGAAGCAGGAAATTATCCAGGAAGCACAGGGCAAGGTTGATAATGTAATGAAACAGTTCAGACGCGGTCTTATTACCGAAGACGAGCGTTATGATCGTGTTATTTCAATCTGGAGTGCAGCGAAAGATAATATCCAGGCAAAACTAATGAATTCATTGGATAAATCCAACCCGATCTTCATGATGAGTGACTCTGGTGCCCGTGGTAACGCGTCCAACTTCACTCAGTTAGCCGGTATGCGCGGACTGATGGCCAACCCGGCTGGACGTATCATTGAATTACCGATCAAATCGAGTTTCCGTGAAGGATTAACAGTACTCGAGTACTTTATTTCCACACACGGTGCCCGTAAAGGTCTTGCCGATACGGCTCTTAAAACAGCTGACTCAGGTTACCTGACTCGCCGCCTTGTAGATGTTGCGCAGGATGTCATCGTTCGTGACGACGATTGCGGAACTGACCGCGGCTTGCTTATCGCATCTCTTAAGGATGGCACTGAAGTCATTGAAGCGCTTGAAGAGCGTCTGATTGGCCGATATGCAAGAAGGAACATCAAACATCCTGAGACAAATGAAGTGATCGTGCCTGAAAATGGTTTGATTACTGAAGATTTAGCAGTCGAAGTTGTTTCAGCCGGCATTGAAAAGGTATGGATCCGTTCAGCATTCACTTGCAACACCCGCCATGGTGTATGTAAGAAATGCTACGGCCGCAACTTGGCTACCGGCCAAGAGGTTGAAGTTGGTGAAGCAGTAGGTATTATCGCTGCCCAATCCATCGGTGAACCAGGTACACAGTTAACAATGCGTACCTTCCATACCGGTGGTGTAGCAGGAGACGATATCACTCAAGGTTTACCGCGTATCCAGGAAATTTTCGAAGCGCGTAACCCTAAAGGTCAGGCAGTTATTTCAGAAATCGATGGTGTTGTAGTCGGCCTGAACGAAGGCCGCGACCGCCAGCAGGAAATTGTTGTTCAGGGTGAAGTTGAGTCCAAGACCTACACAGCACCTTACACAGCCCGCTTAAAAGTAGCTGTAAACGACAAAGTAGTGCGTGGTCAGGAACTGACTGAAGGTTCCATTGACCCTAAAGAGTTAATTAAAGTGAGAGATGTAACAGCTGTTCAGGAATACTTGCTGCGTGAAGTTCAAAAGGTATACCGCATGCAGGGTGTTGAAATCGGCGATAAGCACATCGAAGTAATGGTCCGCCAGATGCTTCGCAAAGTGCGTGTAATTGATGCGGCAGAAACAGATGTGCTTCCAGGTACATTGCTTGATATCCATCAATTTACAGATGCCAATGAAAAAGCCATTCTTGCTGGTAAAATGCCTGCAACAGGACGTCCGGTTCTGTTGGGTATCACAAAAGCATCTCTTGAAACAGATTCATTCTTATCAGCAGCATCCTTCCAGGAGACAACAAGAGTTCTTACCGATGCAGCGATCAAAGGCAAGCGCGATGAGCTTCTTGGCCTGAAAGAAAATGTAATTATTGGTAAGCTTGTCCCTGCTGGAACAGGCATGCAGCGATACAGAAGAGCAGAGCCTTATACAAACGAGGAAGCTGCTGAAGATACTGTTACTGTAGAATAATGTAATCATTGCGGTGCTTGCTTATTTGAAAGCAAGTGCCGCATTTTATAGTGAATAAACGAAATAAAAATCATTTTGCTTATTGACATTGAAATATGAAGGTGTTACTATTGCAAAGGTGCTCCTATTCACCGGATACTTTGGAGGATGTCGTAAATGTCTTATGATAAAGTATTGCAGGCAAAAAGTATTATTGTAGGAACAAAGCAAACAGTCAAAGCTCTTAAACTGGGAACAATCGATGAAGTCGTAGTCGCCAGTGATGCTGATCCTAGGGTTACAGCAAAAGTGGTTAGTACAGCGACTGAAATGGACGTTCCGATTGTATATGTCGATTCGATGAAAAAACTCGGAAAGGCATGTGGAATCGAAGTTGGGGCAGCAACTGTTGCCATATCTATTTAAAAACTGTTTTTGTAGATTGGTATCTGCAAGAACTTTGTTTTTGCAACAAAATGAACCACCTGGATGTGTGGGCTTAAACAAATTCGAAGGGAGGAAAAATCAAATGCCTACTATTAATCAATTAGTGCGCAAGCCTCGTCAAACTAAGTCTGAGAAGTCAAACTCACCTGCTCTTAACAAAGGCTACAACAGCTTCAAGAAAGCTCAAACAAACGTAGCTTCACCTCAAAAGCGTGGTGTTTGTACTCGTGTTGGTACAATGACTCCAAAGAAACCGAACTCTGCATTACGTAAATATGCTCGTGTTCGTTTAACAAATGGTATCGAGGTTAATGCTTACATCCCTGGTATCGGGCACAACCTTCAAGAGCACAGTGTTGTTCTTATCCGTGGAGGACGTGTAAAAGACTTACCGGGTGTGCGTTATCACATCGTGCGCGGCGCTTTAGATACTGCTGGTGTTAACAACCGTATGCAAGGCCGTTCTAAATACGGTGCTAAGCGTCCAAAAGCAGCTAAAAAATAATTCTAATTAATAGACAACCATCTTTGAAAGGAGGAACAATCCATGCCACGTAAAGGTCCTGTAGCAAAAAGAGACGTATTGCCGGATCCGATTTACAACTCAAAACTAGTTAGCCGTCTGATCAACAAAATGATGACTGATGGTAAGAGAGGTAAATCTCAAGCAATTCTTTACTCTGCGTTCGATATCATCAGCGAGCGCACTGGCAAAGAACCAATGGAAGTTTTCGATCAGGCGCTTAAAAACATCATGCCTGTACTTGAAGTTAAAGCACGCCGTGTAGGTGGTGCAAACTACCAAGTACCAGTTGAGGTGCGTCCTGACCGCCGTACTACTCTTGGTCTTCGCTGGTTAGTAAACTATGCGCGTCTTCGCGGTGAAAAGACTATGGAAGAGCGTTTAGCTAACGAAATCCTTGATGCAGCTAACAACACTGGTGCATCTGTTAAGAAACGTGAAGATACACACAAAATGGCAGAAGCAAACAAAGCGTTTGCTCACTACCGCTGGTAAGATATACTGCTTAATTAAAATAACACTCATACTAGGAAGGAGAAAGACCCAATGGCTAGAGAGTTCTCCTTAGAAAATACTCGTAATATCGGTATCATGGCTCACATCGATGCCGGTAAAACAACAACTACTGAGCGTGTACTTTACTACACAGGCCGTATCCACAAAATCGGTGAAACACACGAAGGTGCTTCACAGATGGACTGGATGGAGCAGGAGCAAGAGCGTGGAATCACAATCACTTCTGCTGCGACAACTGCACAGTGGAAAGGTCACCGCGTTAACATCATTGACACTCCTGGACACGTAGACTTCACAGTTGAAGTTGAACGTTCACTTCGTGTTCTTGATGGTGCAGTAGCTGTACTTGACGCGCAGTCAGGTGTTGAGCCGCAAACTGAAACAGTTTGGCGTCAGGCTACTACTTACGGAGTACCACGTGTGGTATTCGTAAACAAAATGGATAAAATCGGTGCAGACTTCTTGTACTCATTGAAGACTCTTCATGATCGTCTTCAAGCGAATGCAGCTGCAATTCAATTACCGATTGGTGCTGAAGATCAGTTCGAAGGCATCATCGACTTAATTGAAATGAAAGCTACATTCTACGGAAACGACTTGGGTACTGATATCGAAGACCGTGATATTCCAGCTGAATACATGGATCAAGCAGAAGAATACCGTGAAAAGCTAATTGAAGCGGTAGCTGAACTTGATGAAGAATTAATGGAGAAATACCTTGGCGGTGAAGAAATCACTAACGAAGAGCTTAAAGCTGCTATTCGTAAAGGTACAGTAAACGTTGAATTCTACCCAGTTATCTGTGGTTCTGCGTTCAAAAACAAAGGTGTTCAAAAAATGCTTGATGCAGTAATCGACTACCTTCCATCTCCTCTTGATGTACCTTCTATTAAAGGTACACTACCGGATACAGAAGAAGAGGTTACTCGTCCATCAAGCGATGATGCACCATTCTCAGCACTTGCATTTAAAGTTATGACCGACCCTTACGTTGGTAAACTTACATTCTTCCGTGTGTATTCCGGTACATTAAACTCTGGTTCATATGTACAGAACTCTACTAAAGGAAAGCGTGAGCGTGTAGGACGTATCCTGCAAATGCATGCGAATTCCCGTGAAGAGATCTCAGTAGTACACTCTGGTGATATCGCAGCTGCTGTAGGTCTTAAAGACACTACTACAGGGGATACTCTATGTGATGAAAAGAATCTTGTTATTCTTGAGTCTATGGAATTCCCAGAGCCGGTTATCTCATTATCTATCGAGCCTAAATCAAAGGCTGACCAAGATAAGATGACAACTGCTCTTCAAAAACTTCAAGAAGAAGATCCTACATTCCGCGCTCATACTGACCAGGAAACTGGACAGGTTATCATCGCGGGTATGGGTGAGCTTCACCTTGATATCCTTGTTGACCGTATGAGACGTGAATTTAAAGTGGAAGCTAACGTAGGTGCTCCTCAGGTTGCATACCGTGAAACTTTCCGTGGTTCAGCTAAGGTTGAAGGTAAATTTGCACGTCAATCCGGTGGACGCGGACAGTTCGGTCACGTTTGGATCGAATTCAGTCCTAATGAAGAAGGTAAAGGCTTCGAATTCGAAAACGGAATCGTTGGTGGTGTCGTTCCTCGTGAATACATCCCAGCTGTTCAAGCGGGTCTTGAAGATTCGCTGGATAGAGGAGTACTTGCCGGATTCCCATTGGTAGACATCAAAGCCCGTTTATTTGACGGTTCTTACCATGATGTTGACTCCTCTGAAATGGCGTTTAAGATTGCTGCATCTATGGCACTTAAAAACGCTGCGTCAAAATGTAATCCTGTAATTCTTGAGCCGGTTATGAAGGTTGAAGTCGTAATCCCTGAAGAATACATGGGAGACATCATGGGTGATGTAACATCACGCCGTGGACGCGTTGAAGGTATGGAAGCTCGCGGTAACGCGCAAGTAGTTCGTGCGATGGTTCCACTATCAGAAATGTTTGGATATGCAACTTCATTGCGTTCTAATACGCAGGGCCGCGGTACATTCTCAATGCACTTTGACCACTATGAAGAAGTACCAAAATCAATTTCTGAAGAAATCATCAAAAAAAATAAAGGTGAATAATTGATTTTACCTTTTCAATAAAGTATAACTACTATTGTAGGCTAAAAGCGCTGTGGAAAGGGAAACCTCTTCACAGCATAAAATACTTAACTTTTATTATCTGAAGGAGGAAATTTCAAATGGCAAAAGCTAAATTTGACCGTTCAAAACCCCATGTTAACATCGGTACTATCGGACACGTTGACCATGGTAAAACTACTTTAACTGCAGCTATCACAACTGTTCTTTCTAAAAAAGGCGGCGGTGAAGCACGCGGATACGATCAAATCGACGCGGCTCCAGAAGAGCGCGAGCGTGGAATCACAATCTCAACTGCACACGTTGAGTACGAAACTGATAACCGTCACTATGCACACGTTGACTGCCCAGGTCACGCTGACTATGTTAAAAACATGATCACTGGTGCTGCACAAATGGACGGCGGAATCCTAGTTGTTTCTGCTGCTGACGGCCCAATGCCACAAACTCGTGAGCACATCCTTCTTTCTCGTCAGGTTGGTGTTCCTTTCCTTGTTGTATTCATGAACAAGTGTGACATGGTTGACGATGAAGAACTACTTGAATTAGTAGAAATGGAAGTTCGTGACCTTCTTTCTGAGTACGAATTCCCTGGTGATGACATTCCTGTAATCAAAGGTTCTGCTCTTAAAGCTCTTGAAGGAGAAGCTGAGTGGGAAGCTAAAATCGAAGAACTTATGGCAGCAGTTGACGAGTACATCCCAACTCCAACTCGTGACACTGACAAGCCATTCATGATGCCTGTTGAGGATGTATTCTCAATCACTGGCCGTGGTACTGTTGCTACAGGACGTGTTGAGCGTGGACAAGTTAAAGTCGGTGACGTTATCGAAATCATCGGTCTTGCTGAAGAGCCAAAATCAACTACTGTAACTGGTGTAGAAATGTTCCGTAAGCTTCTTGACTATGCTGAAGCTGGAGACAACATTGGTGCCCTTCTTCGTGGTGTTGCACGTGAAGATATCCAACGTGGACAAGTACTTGCTAAGCCAGGTTCAATCACTCCACACACTAAGTTCAAAGCTGAAGTATACGTTCTTTCAAAAGAAGAAGGTGGACGTCATACTCCATTCTTCACTAACTACCGTCCTCAGTTCTACTTCCGTACAACTGATGTAACTGGTATCTGTAATCTTCCTGAAGGCGTAGAAATGGTTATGCCTGGAGATAACATCGAAATGACTGTAGAACTAATCGCTCCAATCGCTATCGAAGAAGGTACTAAGTTCTCTATCCGTGAGGGTGGACGTACTGTAGGCGCTGGCGTAGTTGCTACAATCACTGAGTAATCTCAATTAATAAAAACAGATGGGTGACGACCCATCTGTTTTTTTATTTGCTTCCTCCCTAATTCAATACATAAACAGATGAATGGAATTTAAAATCCTCATTTCAAATTTACTAATATTTCCTGCATTCCTGCTTGTGGTTCACGGATAGAGAACATTCCTCCTCTAAAAAACTCCCGATTAAAACCGCTTTTCTTCTATATATAATCTCCACTTAATTTTTCTACTCAATTACTCACAGTGCAAATAGTTAGACTTCTTCCTATACTCTTGAAAACTCAATACACAGCAGTTATAATAGTAAAAGTGTGCGGAACAAAAAGAAATAACATATACATGTTGCATTTCATTTATTGTTTCTGTATAATAGACAATGTTGGTCTTTGACTGCGATGATGTGAAAGGTTGCTGACACACCCGGCCGCTTTGCCATGGCGAGTGTGTGGGAAATTTTCACGGAGAATGTCTATCTTAAAATAGGCGAAAAGGAGGGAAAATAATGGCAAAACAAAAAATTCGTATTCGTTTAAAAGCGTATGATCACAGAATTCTTGATCAATCAGCAGAAAAGATTGTTGAGACTGCAAAACGTTCTGGTGCGGCTGTTTCAGGTCCGATTCCATTACCAACTGAAAAGTCTATTTACACAATCCTACGTGCGGTTCACAAGTACAAAGACTCTCGTGAGCAGTTCGAAATGCGTACGCATAAACGTCTTATCGACATCGTTAACCCAACACCACAAACGGTTGATTCTCTAATGCGTTTAGACTTACCGTCTGGTGTAGATATCGAAATCAAACTTTAATCAATAAATAATCATAAGAAACTTAGGAGGTGTGACTAATGACCAAAGGAATCTTAGGAAGAAAGATTGGTATGACTCAAGTATTTGCTGAAAACGGTGATCTTATCCCGGTAACAGTGGTTGAGGCAGCTGCTAACGTTGTTCTTCAAAAGAAATCAGTTGATACTGATGGATATGAAGCAATCCAGATTGGATTCGAAGACAAGCGGGACAAGTTGTCCAACAAACCTGAAAAAGGGCATGTTGCTAAAGCAAACACTGCTCCTAAGCGCTTCGTACGCGAATTCCGCGGAGCTGATTTAGGACAATATGAAGTTGGTCAGGAAGTCAAAGTTGATATTTTCGCAGAAGGCGATACTGTTGATGTAACAGGAATTTCAAAAGGTAAAGGTTTCCAGGGTGCCATCAAGCGCCACGGACAATCTCGCGGGCCTATGGCTCACGGTTCTCGTTATCATCGTCGCCCTGGTTCAATGGGTCCTGTAGCTCCAAACCGTGTATTCAAAGGTAAATTATTACCTGGTCGCATGGGTGGAGAACAAGTGACTGTACAAAACCTTGAAATCGTAAAAGTTGATGTTGAACGCAACCTTCTTTTGATCAAAGGTAATGTACCTGGTGCCAGAAAAGCATTAGTAAAAATCAAAAGTGCGGTTAAAGCATAATAATTAAACCGGAAAGGAGGAAAACAGAATGCCGAAAGTAGCATTGTTTAACCAAAGCGGATCTAAAGTTGGTGATATCGAACTTAATGATGCGATCTTTGGTATCGAGCCCAACCAGCACGTACTATTCGAAGCTGTTGTTATGCAAAGAGCTTCATTACGTCAAGGGACTCATAAAACTAAAATTCGTTCTGAAGTAGCGGGCGGAGGACGTAAGCCATGGCGCCAAAAAGGCACAGGCCGTGCACGTCAAGGTTCTATCCGTTCACCACAATGGCGCGGAGGCGGTACTGTATTTGGTCCTGTACCACGCAGCTACAGCTACAAACTGCCTAAAAAGGTTCGCCGTCTGGCAATCAAATCTGCGTTATCTTCTAAAGTATTAGAAGAAAACATCCTAGTATTAGAAGGCCTTGCTTTCGAAGCTCCTAAAACTAAAGACTTTAAAGGTGTATTATCTGGTCTTTCTGTTGGTTCAAAAGCACTTATCGTAACTGCTGACCTAGATGAGAACGTAGCACTATCTGCTCGCAACATCCCTGGTGTAACAGTTGTATCTGCTTCTGGAATCACTGTTTTAGATGTTTTAAACCATGATAAGCTTATCATGACGAAAGCAGCGGTTGAAAAAGTAGAGGAGGTGCTTGCATAATGGATGCACGCGATATCATTAAGCGCCCCGTAATCACTGAACGTTCTACTGACATTATGGCTGATAAAAAATATACGTTCGAAGTTGACGTACGTGCTAACAAGACTCAAGTTAAAGACGCTGTAGAGCAAATCTTTGGCGTTAAAGTTGAGAAAGTTAACATCATGAACTACAAAGGTAAGTTCAAGCGTATGGGCAAATTCGGCGGATACACTAACAAACGCCGTAAAGCGATCGTTAAATTAACAGCTGAAAGCCAAGAAATCGAGCTATTTGAAGCTTAATTCACTATAACTAGAAGAGGAGGGAAACGAAATGGCGATTAAAAAGTATAAACCTACCTCTAATGGTCGTCGCGGCATGACGGTTTCTGATTTCGCAGAAATCACGACTAACCAACCAGAAAAGTCTTTACTTGCTCCTTTAAAGAGAAAAGGCGGCCGTAACAACCAAGGTAAGTTGACAGTTCGTCATCAAGGCGGCGGTCATAAACGTCAATATCGTATCATCGATTTTAAACGTAACAAAGATGGCATTCCAGGACGCGTTGCCACAATCGAGTATGATCCAAACCGCTCTGCAAATATTGCACTAATTAACTATGTAGATGGAGAAAAGCGTTACATCCTTGCACCTAAGAACTTACAGGTGGGTATGGAAGTAATGGCTGGTCCTGAAGCAGATATCAAAGTGGGTAATGCACTTCCACTAGTTAACATTCCAGTGGGTACAGTAATCCACAACATCGAATTAAAACCTGGTAAAGGCGGACAATTAGTACGTTCTGCTGGTACTTCTGCACAAGTTCTTGGTAAAGAAGGCAAGTACGTATTAGTTCGTTTAAACTCTGGTGAAGTTCGCATGATTCTTGCTGAATGCCGTGCGACTGTTGGTCAAGTCGGAAACGAGCAGCACGAGCTTATTAACATTGGTAAAGCAGGTCGTTCACGCTGGTTAGGCAAGCGCCCAACTGTACGTGGATCTGTAATGAACCCTAACGATCACCCACACGGTGGTGGTGAAGGACGTGCGCCAATCGGACGTAAGTCTCCAATGTCTCCTTGGGGCAAACCAACACTTGGTTACAAGACTCGCAAGAAGAACAACAAATCAGATAAATTTATCGTACGTCGTCGTAAAAAATAACGGGATTGTACTACGGTTCCAATTAAGAACCGTAGAGCAATCACGAAGGGAGGTTCAATCATGGGTCGCAGCTTAAAAAAAGGACCTTTTGTTGATGAACATTTAATGACAAAGATCGAAAAGCTTAATGAAACAGAAAGCAAGCAAGTTACTAAAACTTGGTCTCGCCGTTCTACGATCTTCCCACAATTCATCGGACACACAATCGCAGTTTATGATGGTCGTAAACATGTGCCTGTATACATCACTGAAGACATGGTAGGCCACAAGCTTGGAGAATTCGCTCCAACTCGTGCGTACAAAGGCCATGGCAATGATGATAAGAAAACAAGACGTTAATGAGAGGAGGGCATTCTAATGCAAGCTAAAGCTGTTGCAAGAACAGTTCGTATTGCTCCTCGTAAAGCTCGTTTAGTCGTAGATTTAATTCGAGGAAAGCAAGTAGGCGAAGCAGTAGCGATTTTAAACCTTACACCTAAAGCTGCTTCTCCAATCGTAGAGAAAGTTTTAAAATCTGCACTAGCTAACGCTGAGCACAACTACGAAATGGACGTTAACAACCTGGTAGTTGCTCAAGCATTCGTAGACGAAGGACCAACTTTAAAACGTTTCCGTCCTCGCGCTATGGGCCGTGCAAGCCAAATCAACAAGCGCACTAGCCATATTACTATCGTTTTATCAGAAAAGAAGGAGGGATAATCAGTGGGTCAAAAAGTAAATCCAGTCGGTTTGCGTGTCGGTGTCATCCGTGATTGGGAGTCAAAATGGTACGCAGGCAAAGACTATGCTGATCTTTTACACGAAGACCTTAAGGTTCGTGAGTACATCTCAAAGCGTCTAAGCGAAGCTTCTGTTTCTAAAGTAGAAATCGAACGTGCTGCTAATCGCCTGAACATCACTATCCACACTGCGAAACCAGGAATGGTTATCGGTAAAGGTGGTACTGAGGTTGAAGCACTTCGTAAGTCACTTAACTCATTAACCGGCAAGCGTGTTCACATCAACATTCTTGAAATTAAAAGAGCAGATATCGATGCGAAATTGGTTGCGGAAAACATTGCTCGTCAATTAGAAAACCGCGTATCTTTCCGTCGTGCTCAAAAACAAACTATTCAACGTGCAATGCGCGCTGGCGCTAAAGGTATCAAAACAATGGTATCTGGTCGTTTAGGCGGTGCTGATATAGCTCGTTCAGAATCATACAGCGAAGGAACAGTTCCACTTCATACTCTTCGTGCTGATATCGATTATGCTGCAGTTGAAGCTGATACAACTTACGGTAAATTGGGCGTAAAAGTATGGATCTATCGTGGAGAGGTCCTTCCTACGAAGAAGAAAACTGGGGAAGGAGGCAAATAATATGTTATTGCCAAAGCGCGTAAAATATCGTCGTGTACACCGCGGAAAAATGCGTGGTCAATCAAAAGGCGGAACTGAAGTAAACTTCGGTGAATATGGCCTTCAAGCTCTAGAAGCTTCTTGGATCACTAACCGTCAAATCGAATCTGCACGTATTGCAATGACTCGTTACATGAAACGTGGCGGTAAAGTTTGGATTCAAATTTTCCCACACAAGCCTTACACTGCAAAGCCTCTAGAAGTCCGCATGGGTTCTGGTAAAGGTGCTCCTGAAGGATGGGTAGCAGTTGTAAAGCCTGGTAAAGTAATGTTCGAAATCGCTGGTGTATCTGAAGAGATCGCTCGTGAAGCATTACGTCTTGCAGCACACAAACTTCCACTTAAGTGCAAGTTTGTAAAACGAGAAGAAATTGGTGGTGAATCAAATGAAAGCTAATGAAATTCGTGACCTGACCACTGCCGAAATTGAACAAAAAGTAAAATCATTAAAAGAAGAGCTTTTCAACCTTCGCTTTCAATTGGCGACTGGACAACTTGAAAACACAGCTCGCATTCGTGAAGTACGCAAAGCGATTGCCCGCATGAAAACTGTTATTCGTGAAAGAGAAATCGGCTTTAGCAAGTGATATTGAGAGGAGGTTCGCACAATGAGTGAACGCAACCAACGCAAAGTTTACACTGGACGCGTCGTTTCTGACAAAATGGATAAGACAGTAACGGTTCTTGTCGAAACTTACAAAAAGCATCCACTTTACGGTAAACGCGTTAAGTACTCTAAAAAGTTCAAGGCTCATGATGAGCAAAACCAAGCAAAAACTGGCGATATCGTTCGTATTATGGAAACTCGTCCACTATCTGCGACTAAACGCTTCCGTCTTGTAGAAGTAGTTGAAAAAGCAGTTATTATCTAATTGTTCGGTTGGGAGATTTATCCCGAAGGGAGGTTACACACATGATTCAACAAGAATCACGTTTAAAAGTTGCTGACAACTCTGGTGCTCGTGAAGTACTTACAATCAAAGTTCTTGGTGGCTCTGGCCGCAAAACTGCTAACATCGGTGATGTTATCGTTTGTACAGTGAAACAAGCAACACCAGGTGGCGTTGTTAAAAAAGGTGATGTTGTTAAAGCGGTAGTTGTTCGTACTAAGAGCGGTGTACGCCGTAATGACGGTACTTACATTCGTTTCGATGAAAACGCATGTGTAATTATTCGTGATGACAAAGGACCACGCGGAACTCGTATCTTCGGACCGGTTGCACGTGAACTACGTGAAAACAACTTCATGAAAATTGTATCATTAGCTCCAGAAGTATTATAAATAACAAATCAAATTGCCTTTAAGGAGGTGCGCGCAGATGCATGTGAAAAAAGGTGACAAAGTTATGGTCATCTCTGGTAAGGATAAAGGCAAAACGGGCGTTATTCTTGCAGCGTTTCCTAAACAAAGCCGAGTGCTTGTTGAAGGAGTTAACATTGTAAAGAAACACTCTAAGCCTTCTCAGATGAACCCGCAAGGCGGAATCATCAGCCAAGAGGCACCTGTTCATGTATCAAACGTTATGCCTGTTGATCCTAAATCTGGTGAACCAACTCGTGTAGGCTATAAAACGGTTGATGGCAAAAAAGTACGTGTTGCAACAAAATCCGGTGAATTTCTAGATAAATAAGTTCAAAGAAGAAGGGAGGTACAATGAATGAACCGCCTAAAAGAAAAGCATTCAAAAGAAATTACTCCTGCTCTAATGAGCAAGTTTAACTATAAATCAGTTATGCAAGCACCTAAGCTTGACAAAATCGTTATCAACATGGGTATTGGTGACGCTGTTCAAAACGCTAAAGCACTAGATAAAGCTGTTGAGGAATTAACTTTGATCACTGGTCAAAAGCCGGTTATCACTCGCGCTAAGAAATCAATCGCTGGCTTCCGTCTTCGTGAAGGTATGCCAATCGGTGCGAAGGTTACTCTTCGTGGAGAGCGCATGTATGAGTTCTTTGATAAGTTAGTATCTGTATCTCTTCCACGTGTGCGTGACTTCCGCGGTATCTCTAAGAAGTCATTTGACGGCCGTGGTAACTATACTCTAGGTGTCAAAGAACAGTTAATCTTCCCTGAGATTGATTACGATAAAGTAAGCAAAGTTCGTGGTATGGATATCGTTATCGTAACTACAGCTAACACTGATGAAGAAGCTCGTGAACTTTTAACTCAATTTGGAATGCCATTCCAAAAGTAATCGCTAAATAGAGGGAGGCGAAAACGTGGCTAAAAAGTCAATGATTGCGAAGCAAAAACGCACGCCTAAACACAAGGTACAGGAGTACACTCGCTGCGAACGCTGTGGACGTCCACATTCTGTATACCGTAAATTTAAGCTTTGTCGTATTTGTTTCCGTGAATTAGCATATAAAGGACAAATTCCTGGCGTGAAAAAAGCTAGCTGGTAAACCCCAAGCATGGGAAGGAGGTAAAAACAATGGTCATGACAGATCCAATTGCAGACTTGCTAACTCGCATCCGTAATGCGAACATGGTTCGTCACGAAAAATTAGAAGTTCCTGCTTCTAACATCAAGAAAGAAATTGCAGAGATCTTAAAGCGTGAAGGTTTTGTACGTGATGTTGAGCTTATCGAAGATAACAAGCAAGGCATCATCCGCATTTTCCTAAAATACGGTTCAAACAACGAACGCGTTATCACTGGTCTTAAGCGTATCAGTAAGCCTGGTCTTCGTGTATACGCAAAGGCTGATGAAGTACCTCGCGTACTTAACGGTCTTGGAATCGCACTAGTTTCTACTTCTCAAGGAGTTATCACTGATAAAGATGCCCGCGCTAAACAAGTCGGCGGAGAAGTATTAGCATACGTTTGGTAATAGAGTTTTTCATGAATGGAGGTGCAATTAAATGTCTCGTATAGGTAAAAAACCAATCGAAATTCCAACTGGTGTTACTGTTACTAACGACAATAACACGGTTACTGTGAAGGGTCCTAAAGGTGAACTAACTCGTTCATTCAACCAGGATATCGAAATCAAGGTGGAGGACAGCGTAATCAACGTATCCCGTCCATCTGATGCGAAAGAACACCGCGCATTGCACGGAACTACTCGCGCACTTCTAGCTAACATGGTTGAGGGTGTGTCAAAAGGATTCGAAAGAGGACTAGAGCTTATCGGTGTCGGTTACCGTGCTCAAAAACAAGGCAAAAAGCTTGTTTTAAACGTTGGTTACTCTCATCCTGTTGAAATCGAACCTGAAGAAGGTATTGAAGTTGAAGTGCCATCTAACACAAAGATCATGGTTAAAGGTACTGACAAAGAACGTGTTGGTGCATTGGCTGCCAACATCCGTGATGTTCGTCCTCCAGAGCCTTACAAAGGTAAAGGTATCCGCTATGAAGGCGAATATGTTCGTCGTAAAGAAGGTAAAACTGGTAAGTAATGCCGCTTAGGTAAACGAAAGGAGTGACCGAAATGATTACGAAGGCTGATAAAAATGCAGTTCGTAAGAAAAGGCATGCTCGTGTGCGTGCGAAACTTTCTGGAACTGCGGCTCGTCCTCGTCTAAATGTGTATCGTTCAAACAAGCACATTTATGCTCAACTTATTGATGATGTAAACGGAGTTACTGTAGCAAGTGCTTCTACACAAGATAAAGAAGTAAACCTTGATGCAACTAGCAACGTTGATGCAGCAGTTAAGGTCGGAGAATTAGTTGCAAAGCGCGCAGTCGAAAAAGGCGTTAAAGCTGTCGTTTTCGATCGTGGTGGCTATCTATATCATGGACGTGTTCAAGCATTAGCTGATGCAGCACGTGAAAATGGTTTAGAATTTTAATAGACAAAGGAGGGACACAAAAAGATGCGTCGTATTGATCCAAACAAACTTGAACTTGAAGAGCGCGTAGTTACGATTAATCGTGTAGCAAAGGTTGTTAAAGGTGGACGTCGTTTTCGTTTCTCTGCTCTTGTAGTAGTAGGTGACAAAAACGGTCACGTTGGCTTTGGTACAGGTAAAGCACAGGAAGTTCCTGAAGCGATCCGCAAAGCTATGGAAGATGCTAAGAAAAACTTAGTCGAAGTACCTATGGTTGGAAGTACAATTCCTCACCAGGTAATCGGTCACTTCGGTGCTGGAGAAATCCTTCTTAAGCCTGCTTCTGAAGGTACTGGAGTAATCGCCGGCGGTCCAGTTCGTGCGGTTCTTGAATTAGCTGGTGTTGGTGATATCTTATCTAAATCTTTAGGTACTAACACACCAATCAACATGGTTCGCGCCACTTTGAACGGTTTAACTCAATTAAAACGTGCTGAGGACGTAGCGAAATTACGTGGTAAATCAGTAGAAGAACTGTTAGGATAAGGAGGGATATCAAATGGCGAATAAACTTGAAGTAACCCTCACTCGCAGCGTGATTGGTCGCCCGCAAGACCAGCGCGAAACAGTTAAGGCTCTTGGCTTACGCAAAATGCACCAAACAGTTGAGCATCAAGATAATCCTGCTATCCGCGGAATGATCAACAAAGTTGCTCACCTTGTTGTGGTAAAAGAAAAATAAATCTATTCTTCTACAAATAAGGAGGTGCCAACATGAAACTTCATGAATTAAAGCCTGCAGAAGGTTCTCGTGGGGAACGCAAACGCAAAGGCCGTGGTATCGGTTCCGGTAATGGTAAAACTGCTGGTAAGGGTCATAAAGGTCAAAACGCTCGTTCTGGCGGCGGTGTCCGTCCTGGATTCGAGGGTGGTCAAACACCTTTATTCCAACGCTTGCCTAAACGCGGTTTCACTAACATCAACCGTAAAGAGTACGCGATTGTGAACCTTGATGCTCTAAACCGTTTCGAAGATGGAGCTGAAGTAACTCCAGCGCTTCTTATCGAAACTGGTGTAGTAAGCAACGAAAAAGCAGGAATCAAGATTCTTGCAAAAGGCAAAGTTGAGAAAAAGCTTACAGTTAAAGCTCATAAATTCTCCTCTGCTGCAAAGGAAGCTATTGAAGCTGCCGGCGGTCAAACTGAGGTGATTTAATGTTTCAGACAATCTCCAATTTTATGCGTGTGGGTGATATAAGACGAAAGATTATCTTCACCCTTTTAATGCTGGTTGTATTTCGCATCGGTACATTTATCCCTGTACCGGGCGTAAATGCAGAGCTATTAAAAGCCCAGGATGAACTTAATGTATTCGGTGTTCTGAATACATTCGGCGGCGGGGCGCTCCTAAACTTCTCCATTCTTGCAATGGGTATCATGCCGTACATTACGGCATCCATCATTGTGCAGCTTCTGCAGATGGATGTTGTTCCTAAGTTTACGGAATGGTCAAAGCAGGGAGATGTTGGACGCCGTAAGTTAGCTCAGTTTACCCGTTACTTTACTATCGTGCTTGGTTTTATCCAGGCTCTCGGTATGTCTTATGGGTTTAATAACCTAGCAGGCGGAATGCTGATTGAGAATCCGGGAATTACCTCTTATCTATTGATTGCTGTGGTATTGACTGCCGGAACTGCATTTCTAATGTGGCTTGGTGAGCAGATTACATCAAAAGGTGTAGGAAATGGTATTTCCATCATTATCTTTGCTGGTATCGTGGCTGGAATTCCTTCAACGGTTAACCAGATTTACGCTCAGCAGTTTGAAAATGCTGGAGAGCAGCTATTCCTTCGCATTGTGACAATCGTGCTTATCCTGATCGCAGTCATTGCTATTGTTGTAGGAACGATCTTCATCCAACAGGCATTAAGAAAGATTCCTATTCAATATGCTAAGCGTGTAACAGCAGGACAAAATTCTGCTGGCGGACAATCAACTCATCTTCCGTTAAAAGTTAATGCAGCTGGTGTAATTCCAGTAATCTTTGCGATTTCTTTCATCATCACGCCAAGAACCATTGCCGGTTTCTTTGAGCAGAGTGATGTTACGCTATGGATTCAAAGAATATTTGACTATACGTCTCCAATCGGAATGGTCATCTATAGTGCATTAATCATTGCTTTTACTTATTTCTATGCTTTCATTCAGGTGAACCCGGAACAAGTTGCGGAAAACCTGAAGAAGCAGGGCGGTTATATCCCGGGCATCCGTCCAGGAAATAACACGCAGGAATATCTGACTCGCGTCTTATACCGTTTAACTTTTGTCGGTGCGCTATTCCTGACAGTGATTTCAATTCTGCCGGTATTCTTCATCAATATCGCCGGATTGCCTGAATCTGCTCAAATTGGAGGCACAAGCCTGTTGATCGTTGTCGGTGTTGCACTGGAAACGATGAAGCAGCTTGAAGCACAGCTGGTTAAACGTCATTATAAAGGTTTCATTAAATAATTTGGTTGTAGGGGACGCATGTTCCCTTATACCATTTGGAGACTAGGGGGAAATTGACGTGAATTTAGTTTTAATGGGGCTCCCTGGTGCCGGTAAAGGTACACAAGCCGAGAAGATCGTCCAAAAATACGGCATCCCTCATATTTCTACCGGAGATATGTTCCGTGCGGCTATTAAAGACGAAACGGACCTAGGCCTTAAAGCAAAATCATTCATGGATAAAGGCGAGCTTGTTCCTGATGAGGTAACAATCGGCATTGTACGTGAACGATTAAGCAAGGATGATTGTGAAAAAGGCTTTTTGCTGGATGGCTTCCCAAGAACGGTTGCCCAAGCAGATGCCCTTGAAAACATCCTTTCTGATTTAAACAAGAAAATCAATTATGTTATTAATATTGATGTTGATCAGAGTATTCTAATGGAACGTCTTACAGGACGCCGCATCTGTAAAGACTGCGGAGCTACTTATCATTTAGTATTCAATCCCCCAGCGAAAGACGGAGTGTGTGATCGCTGCGGCGGTGAGCTGTATCAGCGTGCTGATGATAATGAAGCGACTGTTCAGAATCGGCTTGACGTTAATATTAAACAAACAAAACCGTTGCTTGATTTCTACGAAACGAAAGGTTATCTGCGCAATATTGATGGTCAGCAGGATATTAATAAAGTATTTTCTGATCTTGATGCATTGCTCGGGGGCTTACAATGATCATTTGCAAAACCCCGCGTGAGCTTGAAATAATGCGTGAGGCCGGCAGAATCGTAGCACTTACACATCAGGAACTGAAAAAACATATAGCACCCGGTATCACAACCCGCGAACTGGATGTTATTGCTGACCGGTTTATCCGTAAACACGATGCAATTCCATCATTCAAAGGGTATAATGGTTTCCGCGGCAGCATTTGTGCTTCAGTTAACGATGAACTTGTTCATGGCATTCCTGGTGGTCGAGTTTTAAATGACGGTGATATAATCAGCATTGATATCGGTGCTAAATATAACGGTTATCATGGTGACTCAGCCTGGACTTATGCTGTTGGCCAAATTGATGAAGAATCCGAGCGTCTGATGGATGTGACAGAGGAATCGTTATATAAGGGCCTTGAAGAAGCAAAACCGGGTGAGCGCTTGTCGAACATCTCCCATGCTATCCAAACGTATGCGGAATCTAATGGCTTTTCCATTGTACGCGAGTATGTCGGCCATGGTGTAGGGCAAGACTTACATGAGGATCCTCAAATTCCTCATTATGGACCCCCTAACAGAGGACCGCGCTTAAAGCCGGGAATGGTACTTGCTATTGAACCTATGGTGAATGCAGGAAGTCGTTATGTTAAAACCTTAACCGATAACTGGACAGTAGTAACGGTTGACGGTAAAAGGTGTGCACATTATGAGCATACAATAGCGATCACTGAATCCGGTTATGAAATACTGACAAAAGCCTAAGGTGCAGGTGATTCCATTGGTTGGTTCTGATACGAATCCGCAGCATGGTCAAATTGTTTTGATCAAAAGTGGAAGCGATGCTGGTCAATATGCTATAATTATAAGGTTGTTGGATGAAAGGTATGTTATGCTTGCTGACGGCGGCAGGAAGAAATTCGACCGCCCGAAGAAAAAGAACGTTCAGCATCTGCAATTGCTTAATTATATCTCTCCAGAAGTTCAGACCAGTCTCCAGGAGACCGGCCGTGTAACAAACGGAAAGTTGCGCTTTGCGCTTGCAAAGCATGTAAATGAATTCGTATATGATATGAAGAAGGGAGAATAAAGTTCAATGGCGAAAGACGATGTAATCGAAATAGAAGGCACAGTTATTGATACTTTGCCAAATGCAATGTTTAAGGTAGAATTAGAAAATGGTCATACAGTGCTAGCTCATGTATCCGGTAAGATCCGCATGCACTTCATCCGCATTTTACCTGGAGATAAAGTAACAGTTGAGCTATCTCCATATGATTTAACACGCGGTAGAATCACATATCGTTTTAAATAATCATTGCACTCCGTACTATTAAGGAGGTTAGGATAATGAAAGTAAGACCATCAGTTAAACCAATCTGCGAAAAGTGTAAAGTTATCCGCAGACGTGGAAAAGTAATGGTTATCTGTGAAAACCCTAAACATAAACAAAAACAAGGTTAATTCGAAGGAGGTGCGCTTATACAATGGCACGTATTGCTGGTGTAGATGTTCCACGTGAAAAACGTGTAGTAATCTCATTAACTTATATCTTTGGTATTGGTAAATCTACAGCTCAGAAAGTTTTGGCTGAAGCTGGTGTTTCTGAAGACACTCGTGTTCGTGATCTTACAGAAGATGAACTTAACAAAATCCGTGACATCATCGACAAATTGAAAGTTGAAGGTGACCTTCGCCGTGAGGTTTCACTAAACATCAAACGTCTAATGGAGATCGGAAGCTATCGCGGTCTTCGTCATCGCCGTGGTTTACCGGTTCGCGGACAAAACACTAAAAACAACGCTCGTACACGCAAAGGTCCTCGTAAGACTGTAGCGAACAAGAAGAAATAATCAGTAAAGGAGGTAACTTTAAATGGCTCGTAAAACTAATACACGTAAGCGTCGTGTGAAAAAGAATATTGAACAGGGTATTGCACATATCCGTTCTACTTTCAACAACACAATCGTAACTATCACTGATGTTCATGGGAATGCTATTTCATGGTCAAGTGCTGGAGCTCTTGGATTCAGAGGTTCTCGTAAATCTACTCCATTCGCAGCACAAATGGCAGCAGAAACTGCAGCGAAAACTTCTCAGGAACACGGTATGAAAACCCTTGAAGTAACTGTTAAAGGACCTGGTGCAGGACGTGAAGCTGCAATCCGTGCTCTTCAAGCTGCTGGTCTAGAAGTTACTGCTATCAGAGACGTAACTCCAGTTCCTCATAACGGATGTCGTCCGCCAAAACGCCGCCGTGTATAATTTTTCTGTATAGAATTTGTATCCTTGTCTATAATGGGATATGATACTAATTTTTTAGTTATACAGAACAATTATTCCAGTTGTTGTGCACAAAACGGGAACGTATACATGGGGGAATTTCGGTTAGAGATTGCTAGCCGGGGTTTCGACGTTTTGAAGGAGGGTATATTTTGATGATCGAAATAGAAAAACCAAAAATCGAAACGGTTGAGATCAACGATGATGCCAAGTACGGCAAGTTCGTCGTCGAGCCACTTGAGCGTGGGTATGGTACAACTTTGGGTAACTCCTTACGTCGTATCCTTTTATCCTCACTCCCAGGTGCCGCTGTCACATCGATCCAAATTGATGGGGTACTTCATGAGTTCTCAACAATTGAAGGCGTCGTAGAAGATGTAACATCTATCATTTTAAACATTAAAAAACTAGCACTTAAAATCTACTCTGATGAAGAAAAAACATTGGAAATCGATGTTCAGGGTGAGGGTGTAGTGAAGGCAGCTGACGTAACACATGACAGCGATGTTGAAATCCTAAATCCGGATCTTCATATTGCTACTCTTGGTTCGAATGCCCACCTGCGCATGCGTTTAACTGCAAGACGCGGACGAGGCTATACACCAGCTGACCAAAACAAGAGAGAAGATCAGCCAATCGGTGTGATTCCGATCGATTCCATCTACACTCCAGTATCTCGTATTTCTTACCAGGTAGAGAATACACGTGTGGGTCAAATGACTAACTTTGATAAGTTAACATTCGATGTTTGGACTGACGGCAGTACAGGTCCTCAAGATGCGGTTGCTCTTGGAGCGAAGATCTTAACTGAGCATTTGAATATCTTTGTCGGTTTAACTGACGAAGCTCAAAATGCTGAAATCATGGTTGAAAAAGAAGAAGACCAAAAAGAGAAAGTACTTGAGATGACAATTGAAGAACTCGACTTGTCTGTCCGTTCTTACAACTGCTTAAAGCGCGCTGGCATCAATACTGTTCAGGAATTAGCCAATAAGACTGAAGAGGATATGATGAAAGTCCGTAACCTTGGCAGAAAGTCACTTGAGGAAGTAAAACATAAATTAGAAGATCTTGGACTGGGCTTACGCAAAGACGATTGATTAATGAAGATTAATTGATTATCTGCATGTTTGCTTTCAGCAGATTGAATGACTTCAACAAAGGAGGGAAACTTTCATGGGATACAGAAAGTTAGGACGCACTAGCTCACAACGTAAAGCTATGCTGCGTGACTTAGCAACAGATCTAATCATCAATGAGCGCATCGAAACAACTGAAGCTCGTGCGAAAGAACTTCGTTCAGTTGTTGAGAAAATGATCACTCTTGGAAAGCGCGGCGACTTGCATGCACGCCGTCAAGCAGCTGCATTTGTTCGCAACGAGGTAGCTAACGCTGAAACTGACCAGGATGCTGTTCAAAAATTATTCAGCGACATCGCAACTCGTTATGAAGAGCGCCAAGGTGGATACACTCGTATTATGAAACTTGGACCTCGTCGTGGAGACGGTGCGCCAATGGTAATCATCGAGTTAGTATAATTTTTTAAGGAAAGGGCGCGGGACGGTTTCATAGAACTTGTTCTTTGCCCTTTTTCTATAAAAACGGCTGTTTCCTTAATTTGTGAGGAACGCCTAAATCAGGCCAAAAACGAGCGTTACGATGAGCATGTACAGCTAGTAAACAGGGATGGTTGAGCAATAGATTCCCCATTGCCTGGTACATTGACTCGTCTAGCTCATGCACCTCTTCCGAAAAGAAGAAATGCGCCCGGCAGTATACTGCCTGACGGAATGAGGTGCAGGCTTTTTTAAATTCCTCAGGTTCATAGACAAAAGGAAATTGAGGTCTCTGAACATTTATACAATAGCAAGAACCAACCACCATACTGCGTCAGTATGAGCTTTTAATAGGGAGGCATAATAGGCATCCAATAAGCTTAGATAGCAGAAATCCAGATTTTCTTCTGTATTACAAGTGTGGGAGAATGGTATCATTCAACGCTTGCTATCCAGTAAC
This sequence comes from Bacillus sp. 7894-2, assembly GCF_002272225.1. Taxonomy (NCBI): domain Bacteria; kingdom Bacillati; phylum Bacillota; class Bacilli; order Caryophanales; family Bacillaceae; genus Bacillus; species Bacillus sp. 7894-2. Next base: position 15,240 of record NZ_NPDG01000144.1, on the reverse strand, counting down.
ATAACCTATTATCGAACTATTTCAAGCTCGCCAACAATGGCGGGTTTTTTCATTATTAGAGCAGAGCTGAGAGGAGGACTTCAAATGACCGAGCCGCTGGTAGAATTTAAAAATGTTTCGTTTAAGTACGATGCAGAAGCTGCATATGCGCTGGATAATGTCTCTTTTAATATATATAAAGGAGAATGGCTTGCAATAGTCGGGCATAATGGCTCCGGAAAATCTACACTTGCCAAATTGCTTAATGGCCTCCATTTTCCTCTGGAAGGAGGCATAACAGTAGGCGGAATTTCATTGAGTGAAGAAACGGTTTGGGAAGCAAGAAAGAAGATTGGCATGGTTTTTCAGAATCCGGATAACCAATTTGTCGGAACGACCGTACGGGATGATGTGGCTTTTGGTTTAGAAAACCATGGTATTGAAAGAAGTGACATGGTTCATCGTGTTACAGAATCACTGGAGAAGGTCAAAATGACTTCATTTCTTAATCAAGAGCCGCACCATCTTTCCGGCGGCCAGAAACAAAGAGTGGCGATTGCAGGCGTTATTGCCTTAAGACCGGATATTATTATTCTCGATGAGTCAACATCCATGTTGGACCCAAGAGGGCGTGAAGAGGTACTTGAAACTGTCAGAGAGCTCAAGCGGGATTATCAGATGACGGTCATCTCCATCACTCATGACCTGGAGGAGGCAGCAAAAGCTGACCGCATCATAGTCATGAACAAAGGACAGCTATATCGGGAAGGCACGCCTGAGGAAATCTTTCAAATGGATGAGGAGCTTGTTAAGCTGGGATTGGATATTCCTTTTCCTGTGAAGCTTAGCAAGGTGTTACGGGAAAAAGGACTGCCTTTATCCAGGCATTATTTATCTGAAGAAGAGTTGGTGGAAGAATTATGGACATCTCACTCCAAAATGTAGAATACCGTTATCAGGTTCATACGCCATTTGAACGTCTTGCCATAAAGGATGTCTCCATCGATATTCCATCTGGCACGTTTCTCGCGATCATCGGCCATACCGGATCAGGCAAGTCGACTGTCCTCCAGCACCTAAATGCCCTGCTTAAGCCGACCGAAGGCCAGGTAGTGATTGGAGAGCGGATGATCACCCCTGTAAAGAAACAAAAAAACCTGAAAGAAATCCGTCAAAGGGTCGGTATCGTATTTCAATTTCCTGAGCATCAGCTGTTTGAAGAAACGGTCGAGAAAGATATTTGCTTTGGCCCCATGAACTTCGGAGTATCAGAAGAGGAAGCCAAAAAAAGAGCCAAAGCAGCAATAGGACAGGTGGGCCTGCCGGAAGAAATTTTAAGCAAGTCCCCATTTGACCTGTCAGGCGGCCAAATGAGACGTGTAGCCATAGCCGGAGTACTGGCTATGGAGCCTGATGTCATTGTCCTGGATGAGCCTACTGCAGGACTTGATCCGCGGGGCCGGAAGGAAATCATGGATATGTTCTACAGCCTTCATGGGACAAGGGGACTCTCTACGGTGCTTGTGACACATAGCATGGAGGATGCTTCCCGCTATGCTGATCAGATTGTCATCATGCACAACGGTGAAGTCTACAAAAAGGGAACGCCGGAAGAAATTTTTTCTTCTCCGGAAGGCTTGCTTAAGCTAGGCCTCGATGTTCCGGAGGTTGTCCGCTTTCAGCTAAAGATGGAAAAGTCACTTAATATCCGTCTTTCTAAAACTTGTCTGACAATGGACGAGCTGACGGATGAGATTGCTGCTGTGATGAAAAGGGGGACAGCTAGATGATGGACAAAATGATTTTTGGGCGCTATGTACCGGCCGAGTCTGTCATCCATAGAATGGATCCCCGTTCAAAGCTGGTTCTTATTTTCTTATTCGTGTGCATTGTCTTTCTGGCAAATAATATGCTGACATACGGTCTTCTGACGGTTTATACCTTTTTTATGATTGCTTTATCGAAGGTGCCGATCCGGTTTATCTATACAGGATTGAAGCCGGTCCTCCTGCTTGTTATTTTCACTTTATTCCTTCATCTGTTTTTGACAAAAGAGGGTGAAGTTCTCTTCCGGTTCGGGTGGATTACGATTTATGAGGAAGGTTTGAGGCAGGGTATATTTATTTCTTTGCGCTTCTTCCTGCTCATTCTGATGACTTCCATTCTGACTTTGACCACGACTCCGATTGAAATAACGGATGGTCTGGAAAGTCTGCTCAATCCATTAAATAAAATCAAGTTTCCGGTGCATGAACTGGCTTTGATGATGTCGATTTCACTTCGCTTCATTCCGACACTCATGCAGGAAACCGATAAAATCATGAAGGCCCAGACAGCCAGGGGAGCCGATTTTACAAGCGGGCCGATTAAAGAACGTATTAAAGCTATCATACCTCTCTTAATTCCTTTGTTTGTCAGCTCGTTCAAGCGGGCTGAAGAGCTTGCTGTAGCGATGGAGTCACGCGGCTATAGAGGCGGGGAAGGCAGAACGAAATACAGGCAGCTTAGCTGGGGCCTGAAGGATACGGCAATGCTCGCCATGCTTGCAGTCCTGGCCCTGGTGTTATTCCTGCTGAGAACGTAATGGGGTGACCTTATGCAAAGATTTAAATGTATGGTGACGTATGACGGCACCCTTTTTGCAGGCTACCAGGTGCAGCCTGGCAAGCGGACTGTACAGGGAGAGCTGGAACGGGCTTTAAAGAAGCTTCATAAAGGAGAAGACATCAGGGTGACTGCCTCAGGCAGAACCGATGCAGGGGTCCATGCAAAGGGCCAGGTGATCCATTTCGATTCCCCTTTGAATATTCCGATTGAAAAATGGGGAATCGCCCTTAATTCCCTGCTGCCGGATGATGTGGCCATCAGCGGGACGGAGACAGTGTCAGATGACTTTCATGTCCGTTTTGATGCCAAAGGAAAGGAATATCGGTACTTCGTGCACCGTTCATCCGGGAGAGACCCGTTTAAACGACATTATGCCTATCAGTACCCGTACCCAATAAATACGGATGCGATCAGACAAGCGGCAGCTGGTTTAATAGGAACACATGATTTTACAAGCTTCTGCTCCGCCAAGACGGAAGTGGAGGATAAGGTCAGGGAACTTCAGGAGATAGATGTGCAGGAAGAAGGGGATATGCTCATCTTCCGCTTTAGAGGAACTGGCTTTTTATATAATATGGTCCGTATCCTGACCGGCACCCTCCTGGAAGTCGGCACAGGGGAAAGAGACCCTGATTCCATGCCATCTGTCCTTCAGGAAAAAAACAGATCAGCTGCAGGAAAAACAGCGCCTCCCCAAGGTTTATATTTGTGGGAAGTTTTTTATTAAAATTTTGGAAAAAACATTCGAGGAACCGCGGGGGCGCGTTGTAAAGCCAAACGCAAATAAAAAAAGATTTTAAAACAACTAAACCAGGTGTAACATTCGCTTGACATTAGGCTGTCAAAGTTATAATATAGCATATGGTATTATTATTAAAACCACGATAAGCCCCGGAACTTATTGTGTCGAATAGATAAACCAAAAAATTGATTATGAATGGAATTATTAGGAGGGAAACTGATGCGTACAACGTTTATGGCGAATTCAAACAATATCGAACGTAAATGGTACGTGATTGATGCTGAAGGCAAAACTCTTGGTCGTCTTGCTAGTGAAGTAGCGTCAATCCTACGTGGTAAACATAAACCAACTTTTACACCACATGTTGATACTGGTGATCATGTAATTCTTATCAACGCTTCAAAAATCGAACTTACTGGGAAAAAGCTTACTGACAAGATCTACTACCGTCACAGCATGCACCCAGGCGGTCTAAAAACAAGAACTGCTCTTGAAATGCGTACAAACTACCCTGAGAGAATGCTTGAGCTTGCTATCAAAGGCATGCTTCCAAAGAACTCTCTTGGCCGTCAAATATTCAAGAAATTACACGTATATGCTGGTAGCGAACATAAGCACCAAGCACAACAACCTGAAGTTTACGAACTTCGTGGATAATTTTTAGGGAGGTTATTAACTTGGCACAGGTTCAATATATTGGTACTGGTCGTCGTAAGAGCTCCGTTGCACGTGTTCGTTTAGTTCCAGGCGACGGTAAAATCATCATCAATGGTCGTGAAATCACAGAATACATTCCTTTTGCAGCTTTACGTGAAGTTGTAAAACAGCCGCTTGTAGCTACTGAAACAGTTAACAGCTACGACATTCTTGTAAATGTAAACGGCGGTGGATACACTGGTCAAGCTGGCGCAATCCGCCACGGCATCGCTCGTGCATTGCTTCAAGCTGATCCTGAATTCCGTCCAACATTAAAGCGCGCAGGACTATTAACTCGTGACGCACGTATGAAAGAGCGTAAGAAATACGGTCTTAAAGGTGCTCGTCGTGCTCCTCAGTTCTCAAAGCGTTAATTATCAGCGTTTCAAAGACTCTCAACCAATTTGGTTGGGGGTCTTTTTTATTGCTGAAAACGATTTTCTTCCATTACTTAATTGTTGAAAACATTAAGTAGGCGATTTGCATAGGATAGTGCGAACGTTATAAAGGAAGTGAAAATATGTATAATGCGCCATATATGTATCAATATCCTTATTATGGAGCGCCAATGCCTGTTTTTCGAAACCAGTTGTTTTATCAGCATTTCTCGCAAGGGACAGGGAATTTAAATCTTTATTATTCATCACAATTTACGCAGGGAGCTGCAGGCTTTTCTGGTCATGGCAAACAAACAAATGCCATTAATAATGAAGTGTCTTCCATGCGTGGAAAACGTTCCTTAAACTCGTACCAGGAGAACTATGCTTACAGTTTAGGCATTAAGGCCTTTATATATGGGTATCCCCTTGTCACCATGGAAAGAACAAGGCAGCTGCAATCATTGGTAAAAGTGCCCCACGGCTCAGTATCTACTGTATCCAATGAATTAATTTATTATGATCAGCTTCTTACACCGGATGACAAAGATGTCGTATCACCCAATGTGGATACCCTGTATTGCACTGCCTGGCTGGATCTCACCCGGGGTCCTGTAGTGCTTAATGTTCCGGATACAAATGACAGGTACTATGTCATGCAATTAATGGATGCCTGGACAAATACCTTTTCCAGTATAGGGCGTCGTACTACAGGAACGGGTGCCGGAAAATTTGCGGTAGTGGGTCCTGATTGGAAAGGCACATTGCCTGCAAATGTTCAAGAGGTTAAATCCCCCACAAACACAGTGTGGATTATAGGCCGTATCCTGGTGAAAGGAGAAGGTGATTATGATAATGCTTTGGTTTTACTAAGGCAATTTACATTGACATCATTGGATGGGAATAAAATTCCATTCGTAAAAAATCCTGCAAATCCATTGCTTTTAGAGAATAAGGTGGAAGATCTTGGTGCCCTGGATTTCTTTAAAACGATGACAGACTTAATGATTCTAAATCCTACTATTAATAACGAGGCCCTTGAAAAACAATTTGAGCATATCGGTATTGATCGAACGTACGGCTTCGATGCTAATAAATTAGATACAGAAACAATTGCAGGGCTAAATCGCGCTGCCAGAGATGCATTTCAAATCATTACAAATAGTCTGGAAGAATTAAACCCTAGAATTGATAATGGATGGTTTGTACTTTCTGATTTGGGCACTTATGGGGACCAGTTCCTTAAGAGAGCATATATTGCTTTCAGCGGACTTGGTGTAAACGTGGATGAAGAGTCAACTTTGGTCCGAACTTTTACTGATGATCAAGGGAGTCAGCTAAACGGGAAAAATAAATACATTTTACATTTTAATAAAGATGAGCTGCCTCCGGTAGAAGCTTTCTGGTCCGTAACCATGTATGGCCCGGATTTCTACCTGGTGCCCAATGAAAAGAACCGTTATGCCATTGCGGACCACACCCAGGGTCTTGAATACAACGATGATGGCTCACTTGATATCTATATCCAAAAAGACCGCCCAATAAGTAATGAATCGAATTGGCTTCCGGCACCGGAAGGAGATTTTAATTTAGTGTTAAGGATGTATCAGCCTGCAGCTAAAGTATTAAATGGCACATATGACATACCAGGGGTAAAGCGGGTTCGGTAATTACTCATCAAAGCTTTCAGCCATTTTGGCTGGGAGCTTTTTTCTTATTGATAACTTTTGCCCGCCAGCAAGCTGAGGCTTTATTTCTGCAACGGTGAAAAATTGGAAATTATATTATTGCAAATATCGGGCTGAGAGGGGATTATTCACGCTGAGAGAGCATCAGCGGACTATAGGTTGTGGATGTTAGCGTTTTCATTCACTATCTCGGCCTTATCCTCCCGTCTTTCCCTAATACCCTTGAATCTGTATTTGTGCATGTTACGATAGATAACGTTGATAAAATACGAACGGATATACGAACAGTTTTTCATCTAAAGGAGGATGTCCATGTTAGCCAATAAAACAATCGCATTTTTAGGAGCAGGGTCAATGGCGGAATCCATGATCTCAGGAGTCATTACAGCTGAAAAAATGTCACCCGAACGGGTTTTTGTAACGAATAGGAGCAATGCAGACAGACTGGAAGAGATTCATGATCAGTATGGTGTAAGTGCCATCCCGCAAAACGAGCTTCCATTTGAGGAAATTGATTTATTTATTTTAGCCATGAAGCCAAAAGGGGCAGAAGAAGCCCTTCGTGCGATTAAAGACAAACTATATCCAGGCCAGGTGATTCTTTCCGTGTTGGCAGGCATTACAACAGAGTTCATGGAAGAGCATTTAAATCCGGGGCAGCAGGTAGTGCGTGTGATGCCGAATACTTCAAGCATGATTCAGGAATCTGCGACGGCTGTCGTGGCAGGCAAGAATACGAGCATGGCCAATGTGGAAATGGTTAAGGAATTGCTGGAATGCATGGGGGAAGTGTATATCATCGATGAAGACCAGATGGATGTTTTCACGGGATTAGCTGGAAGCGGTCCTGCTTACTTCTATTATCTGATGGAAAATATGGAGCGGGTAGGGGTGCAAAAAGGGATGGATGAAGAGACTGTCCGCAAAATTGTTGCCCAGACGATATTTGGAGCAGCCAAGATGGTGCTTGAAAAAGAAGAAACGCCAACTTCTTTAAGAGAGAAAGTGACCTCTCCCAATGGCACGACCGCCTCAGGACTGGAAGCACTAAGGAGATACAACGGAGGCGAAGCCATCACTCAGGCAGTTGAGCATGCTGCCAAACGTTCGAAGGAAATCAGTGAAGAATTGGAAGGTGCCCTTGTCACTTCCTAAGGGAAATGGATTTATTAGTTCACAGGAGGTATTGGATGTTGATGAAAGAAAAGCAGATAAAAAGAGTTGTTATTAAGATCGGAAGCAGTTCATTAACAAGCATGCACGGGGAAATCAGCCGCAGAAAGCTTGAAAAATTAGCTGAGCAAATTGTCGAGCTGAAAGATGCCGGCTATGAAACAGCAGTTGTGTCATCAGGTGCTGTTGCAGCAGGATATAGGAAGCTTGGCTGCCTTGACCGGCCTTCTTCTCTTCCGGAAAAACAGGCTGCAGCTTCAATTGGCCAGGGGCTATTAATGGAATCTTACTCAGAACTCTTTTTATCTCATGGCTACGTAGCTTCACAAATCTTGATTACCAGAAGCGATTTCTCTAATGAAAATCGCTATGGCAATATGCATAACACCATGAATGTGCTGCTGGAGCGAGGCATCATCCCGATCATAAATGAAAATGACACGGTTACGGTCGATCGCTTGCGCTTCGGAGACAATGATACTCTGGCTGCGAAAGTGGCAGGTCTGATTGATGCAGATTTACTGATTATTTTATCTGATATTGACGGCCTTTATGACAGCAACCCTAATGATAATCCTCATGCGACTCTTCTCGAAAGGGTTCACAGCATTACACCTGAAATAGAAGCGGCTGCAGGAGGATCTGGCAGTGCTGTAGGAACAGGCGGCATGAAGTCGAAAATCCAGGCAGTGAAAATTGCAATGGCTGCAGGGATTGACTCCTTCTTAGGAAAAGCAGGAACGGAAAATATTTTAATGGAAGCTGTGGAAAACAGAGCGAGAGGCACCTACTTCACGCCGGAGCCGGATGCCTTTAATCTGGATAATGAAAAGCAGTGGATTGCGTTTCACTCAGGTCCTGAAGGAAAGGTGACCATCAATTCCCACGGGATAGAGGCTATTGTGGATCATCATGAAAATCTGTACTGCTCTGATATTCAGGAAGTCAAAGGGCGATTTAAGGATGGAGCGGTCGTCCGCATTCTGGATGAAGAGGGAAAAGAAATCGGCCTCGGCCGCATCAATTATTCAAACGAACAGTTAAGCGGATATACAGCAGATGAAGAGCTTGAACCGGCCATCGCTCAGGAAACGTTTGTATGCTCCCGCGACTTTAAGCTGCCGGCACTTGTTTAAACTTTTTAGGAGGGATTCAATGACTACTGCATCAGCAGTAAAGATAAATAATGTAGAAGAACAGGCAATAAAAGCAAAAAAGGCTGCCAAAACATTAAGTGTCTTAACAACGGAAGAAAAGAACGAAGCACTCTATACAGTTGCAAAGGCATTGGAGGCTGGATATGAATCGATTCTTGCCGCTAATAAAGCCGATCTTGAAAATGGCAGGGAAAAAGGATTCGAAGCGGCCTATATCGATCGCCTGTCATTATCGAAGGAACGGATTTTTGAATTTGCAGAAGGCCTTCGCCAGGTAGCTGAACTTCCTGATCCGATTGGAGATGTTATGTCGGGCTGGACTTTGGATAATGGGCTGAAAGTGGAAGAGGTTCGTGTTCCGCTTGGTGTCATCGGCATGATTTATGAAGCAAGACCGAATGTAACTGCTGATGCGGCGGGCCTTGCTTTGAAATCAGGAAATGCCATTGTCTTAAAAGGCGGATCATCGGCACTGAACTCAAATCAGGCTATTGTCGAGATTATTCATGAAGCTCTTGAAAACACAAAGATACCTAAAGAAGCCGTCCAATTCATTGCCACTGCAGATAGAGAAGCGACAAAGCAGCTATTCACCATGAAAGAGCATATTGATGTCTTAATTCCGAGAGGCGGCGCATCCCTCATTAAAGCGGTGGTTGAGAATGCGACGGTGCCTGTACTCGAAACAGGAGTTGGGAACTGCCATATCTATGTTGATAAAGAAGCAGATCCGGAAAAAGCGATCAATATCCTCATTAATGCCAAAACGGATCGTCCTGCAGTCTGTAATGCGGCAGAAACACTGATTGTTCACGAAGCATGGCTGGATCAGCATAAAGAATTGCTTGCAGAAGCTCTGAAGAGTCATGGGATAACCGTACATGGCGATGACTCTGCAGCAGCTGCATTGCCTGATGTGGTACCCGCGGGCGAGAGTGATTGGGCCAATGAATATTTAAGCCTGGACTTAGCAGTGAAAACCGTAAATAGCCTTGAACAGGCCATCGATCATATTGATCAATACGGCACCAAGCACTCAGAGGCGATTATTACCGAAAATGGGGAAACAGCCAAAAAGTTTTTACAGCTGACAGATGCTGCGGCGCTGTACCATAATGCGTCGACCAGATTCACGGATGGAGGCGCTCTGGGCTTTGGAGCTGAGATCGGCATTTCCACACAGAAGCTCCATGCGAGAGGACCGATGGGTCTGCCAGCGTTAACAACACGCAAATATCTTATGTCCGGAAATGGGCAGATTCGATAATTTTTTTAGAAAAGCATCAGCTCCGGCTGATGCTTTTTGTTACCTAAACCCATAAAAAATTGGCAGTCCGATTCGCGGTTGCTTTTTGCATTTCTCTCCCGCTGCAGATAAAGACTATCTACAAGGGGTGAGAAACGTGACTGTCATAACGACGTTCAAAGAGAAGAAAAGAGAAAAACAAATCAAATATGAAAAATCAGTCCTTCGGGAAATTTCGATAAAAGCCTTAAAAGAAAAAGTTCAGCATTTTTTTGGTTCTTCCAGATTTGTCTCCGGTCTGATGATGAATGCCGGAATTGAGGAGGCCTGCTATGATGTAGCGATTGAAGCTTATTTGCTGGGGGCAAACTACAGCCGTTTTAGGCGATATGGCGAATCGGTAGAACAGGTCCGTTATCGATGTGAAAAAGAGTATAAGCATTTAGTGGATACACTATATAACTTTTTCCTTTATTGGGGTCATGGTTCGGAAGCTGTTATGAGTGAATCCCTTTATTATATGTGCGAGCAATATGTAAACAGCTGGTGGTCGGAAGGGTTCAATAAAGGGGAGAGAAGGCATAAATTGCGTCTCCACTAAAAAGTGAATTTGTCCTGACCGCTGTCCTGATCGAAGTTCTAGATCTCCGTCTTGTCCCATATATTGAAATGAGGATAAGCAGGAGGGGACTGATTAGGGCGTATGAAGAAAAAGTTAAAAATAGGCGGGTTTGCGATCGGGCTTATCGTCCTTTTTCTTATTTTGCAATATGACTTTACGGATGATGATTCCTGGGAATCATGGAATCTGCCTTTAACCGGGAAGATCATCTTGCTTGATCCCGGTCATGGCGGCCCGGATGGCGGGGCAGGTGACGAAGGGGCACTCGAGAAAGATATTGCGCTGGAAGTATCATTAAAAGTGAGGGATTACCTCCAGGAGCAGGGAGCGCTTGTGCTCATGACGAGGGAGGACGACAGGGACCTCGCACCCGAGGGGACGAAGGGATACAGCCGGAGAAAAGTAGAAGACCTGAAGAAACGGCTTGAAATGATAAATACATCAAATTCAGATTTTTATGTCAGCGTCCATTTAAATTCGATTCCTTCTCCACGATGGAGCGGGGCGCAGACTTTCTATGCGCCCGGGATAAAGGAAAATGCCAAAGCTGCGAAATTCATACAGGACGAACTACGCCGCAACCTGGAGAATACGAAGCGGAACTCCAAGCCTTTAAACAATGTATTTATCTTAAAATACGCCAAAAAGCCGGGTGTCTTGGTAGAAGTGGGATTCTTATCAAATCCGGGGGAACGGGCAAACCTGAAAACGGATGAATATCAGGATAAAATCGCTGCCTCCATCTATAATGGAATTATGCGCTACTATACCAATGAAAAAGAATTGACTGAAACATGGGAATGAAAAGGTGCTGAGAAAGTGCCTTTTCTTTTTTGAATATTTTTCCGGTGTGATACAATTAACTGTAAAGAATTTTCAATATGTTATACTGAAATGGAAACGAATTCAAAAGGCGGGTGCAATGTATGTTAACTGAACAGAAAGTCAGAGAAGCTTTAAGCGGCTTGAAGGAACCATTTATACATAGAACATTGGGCGAACTTAACGCCATTGAAGAAATTAAAATCAAGGAAGAAAAGAATCATGTCAGCGTTAAGATTCAAGTTGCCAAGACGGGTACACCTGAGCAGCTTCAGCTTCAGACGGAAGTCGTCAATCTTTTAAAAGAAGCAGGGGCGGCGACCGTTGGGATCCGCTTCAGCGAGCTTCCGGATGAAGTGCTTTCACAATATAGAGAGGCAGCGGCTGAAGAAGACAAAGGCCTGCTTTCTCCTGGTAATAAGACTGAATTCATTGCCATTGCCAGCGGAAAAGGCGGAGTCGGCAAATCCACTGTTTCAGTAAACCTGGCTGTATCCCTTGCAAGGCTGGGAAAAAAGGTCGGATTGATTGATGCTGATATTTATGGGTTCAGCGTTCCGGATATGATGGGCATTACGAAACGTCCTGTGGTCAGGGGAGAACGAATTCTGCCGGTTGAACGTTTTGGCGTAAAAGTGATCTCTATGGGATTCTTTGTGGAAGATAATGCGCCGATTATCTGGAGAGGGCCGATGCTTGGCAAAATGCTGAACAGCTTCTTCAATGAGGTTGAGTGGGGTGAATTAGACTACCTTCTTCTTGATTTGCCTCCGGGAACAGGAGATGTAGCCCTGGATGTACACACAATGCTTCCTTCCTGCAAGGAAATCGTTGTGACAACTCCGCATCCTACAGCCGCATTTGTTGCTGCCAGAGCTGGTGCGATGGCACTTCGCACGGAGCATGAAATTCTGGGTGTTATCGAGAACATGGCCTACTTTGAGAGTCAATTGACTGGAGAAAGAGAGCACGTATTTGGCCAAGGCGGCGGTGAGAAGCTTGCTGATGAACTGAGGACTGAAGTGTTGGGTCAGCTGCCTCTTCAGCAGCCTGATTGGAATGAAGAAGACTTCGCTCCTTCCATTTATGATGAGGACCATAAGCTTGGTCAAATCTATACGGATATTGCCCGTAAAGTTATCCAAACAATTGAAAGCAAATAATGAAAAAGCCTCTTCCGAAATGGAAGAGGTTTTCTTCTTATAGGGGTTATGCACCGCCGCCCTGGCTGCCACCGCCCTGGGCTTCACCCTGGCCGCCGCCTTCACCACCGCTTTCTTGCCCGCCTTGCTCACCGCCGCCCTTCGTTTCCTCTGCTGCTTTCAGAAGGATGTCCTGGATTTTTGCTTTAAAAAGCGGGCTTTCAAATGTCTCAGTCATGACTTTCTGTATGTGCTCCCGGTATTCCTTGCTTTTAAGGACATCTGTTACTTCTTTTTCAAGCTCGGGATCTTTAAATACTTCTATCATCATTCCTCTGTATTCAGGGTCTTTCATAAGGTCTTTTAAAAGCTTCTCATTTTCCTTCTGCATACTTTTTGCCATGCTTTCGGAAAACTTTGGATCGTCAAAAGACTTCTTCCAAAACTCGGTCCCTTTATCAGAGGTTAGGGTTTTTTCAATGGTTTCACTTACAACCTTTTGGTCCATGACCATCTTTTGCTGCATTTTTTCATCAGCCATTAATTCTTCAAGTGCTTTTTTTCCTTCATCTGTTTTTAATATATCTACAACCATTTTTTTAGTTTGCTCATAATCCATTTGGCCGGCGCCCGATTCACCTTGGCCGCAGCCTGATATGAAAAACACTAGCGCTAATGGAAGGAGCAAACGGAATGTTTTTTTCATGGTGAAGCTCCTTTCAGAGGTGTCCTTACCTTTAGAATGAAGATTTTCAGCAAATATTATGCGCTGGAAATACAATGCCTAGATTTTTCAAACTTTGGTTGGTACAATCAATAAGAATGAATTTATTTATTATGGGGGAAAAATAAATTGACTAGCCGTAATTGGGTAAAGCTTTTTATAACAACTCTTTTAGTCGGAGGAATAACGACTGGGGTTGTCGGGTTTATTGTGCGCTGGGATGAATTTGCGCCTATTTTTACTGACTTCGATTTCCTGGAGATTCTGTCAGTGTTGTTCTGGCTTATCGGTGTAGGATTAATCTTCAGTATTATTAGCCAAATGGGCTTTTTTGCTTATTTGACTGTACATCGCTTTGGATTGGGGATTTTTAAAGGATTATGGAATCCTATTCAGATTGTCCTTATTTTATTTGCTTTATTTGACTTGGTTTATTTCCGCTATAAGGCTTTTGCGGGTGAGGGAGACAGCATGCTTCCGTATATTGGATTTGCAGCATTTCTTCTTATCGTCGCTCTTGTGGTCGCAGCAATTAAAACCAAACAGACCAACCAGCATGCCTTTATTCCTGCAGTATTCTTCATGGTGGTCGTAACCGCCATTGAGTGGGTGCCGGTACTAAGGGTAAACGAAGAAAGCTGGCTATATCTAATGCTGATCCCGTTATTAGTCTGCAACACCTATCAGCTGCTTATTCTTCATAAGCTGAATGAAGATTCTCAAAAGCAAAGAAGCCATATAGCTAAAAAGCCATCCAAATAACGGATGGCTTTTGTTTTATTTTATCGCAGTCTAACGGGCAGTAAGACCCCCCGCTTCAAAACTCAGCGCAATCCAAGGAGGATAAGTGGGGACCAAACTGCCCGTAAAGGCCCGAAAGGAAGAACAAAGACTAAAAACGCCACATCCCTGTGGCAACGTCTTTGTGACCCACTTCCTGTAGGCCTCAACTAACAATCAGTGGGGGATAAAGAAAATCCCCACTGATTGAAGTTTCACTTTATTTCATTTGTCTTTGTCTCGGCATTCGCAATCATTTCTGAGACGGAAACAAAGCTGAGCCCCTTGGATTCTACATCATTTAAAATGAGCGGAAGAGCTTTGGCTGTTTGTTTGGCAGAATCGGATGCATGCAAAAGTACGATATCTCCTTTTTTGGCCTTTGATACATTCTCTGCAATCCTATCGACGCCGGGATTGGTCCAGTCCTTTGAATCGACGCTCCAATGGACAACGGTGAAACCCAACCGGTCAGCAACCTTTAAGGTTTTCTGATCAAAATGCCCTGTTGGGGCGCGCACAAGCTTAATGTCTTTTACATTCAGCTTTCTGAATGCCTCCTGCGCCTTTGCAAGGTCCCTCCTGATTTTATCCTCTTCAAGCTCTGTATAATCTTCATAGCCATAGCCCAGCATTCCGACTTCATAGCCTTCTTTCACAATCCTTGAGACCAAATCCGGATGGCGCTCCGCCCAGGAACCGGCCAGGAAAAAGGTCGCAGATTTCACATTCTCTTTTTTAAGGATATCCAATATGGGCTCTGCTTTAACATCCCCCCATCCTATATTAAAGGTGAGGGCTATATCCTTTTCCCCTTTGTATATCGCCTTAGGCCCGTCTTTTGCTGAAAAAGCAGGCAAATGGACAATACTCTGCATGAAGAGGAACCATGCCGTGAAAAATGCTGCAATGACAACCAGTGAAATTTGTTTTAAAGACTTACCATTCAATACGTAAAAAAAGTTCATAATTGTTCACCTCGTCCGATACCTTCCTAGTTTCATACCTATGCTGAACTTGTCTCCTCCATGTATAAAAAATTTATTCATAAAAAATCATAATTGGAAAAATACTACAAAAAACAAATTTTGTGGAGGGAAACAAAATGATTGGAATGCTTTTAAGCCAAAAAGAACTTAAAGAAATGGAGTACCTGATCAAGCGGGAAATGGATGAAATATTATTTGATTTAAAAGATGACCGAATCGACCACATTGTCAAAAGAGCCATGGAGGAACGATACAAAATTTTATTTGCGTTATTTCAGCGCATGGCCGCGCCGGCAGATTGCCTGAGATACATGCGTTCACGCCAGCATCATGAAAAGAAGGGGTAACTTTTTTTAGGGTATGAAGAAAAAAAATCAAAAAGGTTGTTGACTTCTTATTGGTATCTTGGTATATTAATAAACGTCGCTGATGACGGAAAGCACTAATGACAACAACTTAAAAAAAGTTGTTGACGCCGAAGTTAGCATGTGATATA
>NZ_NPDG01000143.1:0-25301 GCF_002272225.1 Bacillus sp. 7894-2 | reverse complement strand
CAGATGCCGCACCAGATGCCACAGGGTGTGATGGGGGCAGAAGACATGGGAATGCAAATGCCGCATCAGATGCCACAGGTGCAGGGAATGGAAGAATCCCCAGGCATGTCTCAAAAGCCATTGATGCCCGGCTCGGTGATGGGCGCTTCGGATGATTGCGGCTGTGGAGGACCTCAATTTTCTCCTGGAGGCTACGGACCAGGACCAGGATTTGGTCCAGGGCAGGGGTATGGTCCGGGATTCGGCTATGGTCCGGGACCAGGTTTCGGTCAGGGTTTTGGCCCAATGGGCGGAGCGGCTTTTGGAATGCCAAGAAACATAGACGAAAGCAGTGAATACGACGGTTAATAATGGAGGAGACGATTTAGTTCAAAATCGTCTCTTCTCCTATTTGCAGGATCAGCTGCCATTTAAAATTGAAGAATTAAAGCCAATTCGAAAGAAGGTTTATTTGCTTAGGACACAGGAAAGGTCCTTTATACTAAAAGGGTTTTCATCCTATCACCGTTTAAAGCTTCAGGAAGCATTCACCTCTTCATTAATGAAAGAAGGATTTTCAAAAACATATATCTTTTACGAAGTTGCCAAAGATCCGCCTTTGTTTTTTGACAGGACTTATTATGGCTGCTTGGAGTATTTACCGCCTTCGAAAGAAGTTTTTACTTATTACCTGAAGACAGATCGTTTAGAAGGGCTGGAGCTGCTGAAGAAATTTCATGTTACTACAGAGAAGCTGGTCAGCCGCTATCAAACAGTTGTGCCGGCTTACAGGCAGGCGGACAAGTGGAGAGAAAGAGCAACCCTTTTCCTTAATAATCTCCCTGTAGTAAGATATTTTGTCCAAAAAGAAATTATTAATGAGCTATTAGCCTGGGCAGATTGGTCCTTAAAAGGCATGGAAGACGAAGCCTGGCTTATTCAGCCGGGGAAGCAGGTAATTCTGCACGGTGATGTAGCACATCATAATTTTCTCAGAGCAAAAGATCAATCTTTATATTTGCTCGATTTTGACCTGATAGCAATAGGGGCTCCCCATTCCGATTATCTGCAGTATGCAAATCGCATCCTTCCTTATATGAATTGGTCCTTTGAAGATTTGAGAAAATATCCAATCTTAAAATCCAATCTTGAAGAAAAGGGCTTTCTTCATGCTTTGGCATTTCCAACTGACATATTCAGGGAATGGAATCGTGTAATAAGGGACAGAACGTATCTTGATTCCGTGAAAATTCGTCCTGTTCTGGACTTAACTGTAGGACAATTTGCTGAAAGACAGCGTTTTATTAAAGCTCTTAGATATGCTGCTGATGACAAAAACAAATAATGCTAATAAAAAATTGGACGTAAATGGACAGAATGAAAGCCCCTCTTCGCTCACAAGCTAAATAAGAGCAGAAATGCTCAGGGCTTGTAATATTAGCGAGGGGGGTTTTTCGCTTGCACAAGAAACTGCTTGCAGTGCCGATGGCTGCTATTTTATCAATGGGATTGACAGGATGCGGAACGAACGAAGATGCAGGTGTTGAACGGAGCAACGAAATTGGTCAGCCAATGGGATATTACTCGAATGAGAATCACGGAAGCCGCGGCGGCAATGCCCGGGTGGAAGATGGAACCGATAATGATGGGCCTCTGACAGAAATGATGGATCATACGCTTGGAGGCGAGGGGGAAAAAACCCGCCATAACCAGGCAGACAATAATGCCAGAAGAGTCCGGAACGAAAATACCGGAAACCCTACTATTCCTATTGCAGACAGAGATCGCAGTTTTTTCATGAAAGATAATCGCTTTAGCCATAGTGATGCAAATTATCACGGGCATCTCGATGATAATACGCGACAAGCTAAAAATTCCTATTATCAGGCTTATGAAGGTGAGCTTGCTGAAAAAATCGGCGACGTTGCAGCATCTGTTCCAAATGTTGAAGACGTCAGGTCCGTTACCTATGGAAGCAATGTTTTGATTGCTGTAGATCTGACTGATTACGATATGGAAGAAGAAACGAAAAAAGCGATTCATGAAGCTGTCGAGCCATATCTTAGGGGAAGATCTGCAAAGGTTGTAACAGACGAAGGGACCTTCAGCCGTTTAAGAAACATTGATAATAATCTTCGTGATGGCGGTCCAAGAGAGCAAATTGACTGGGATTTAAAAAACTTATTCCGCAGGGAAAAATAACGGATTAGAATTAGGGGTAAAAGCAGCTGAGCTTTGCCCCTTTTTACATATAAAATTATTTCAGGATAAACATGAAAATTTTGGCCACACTAATCATAAAGATCTGGGAAAAACAGGCTCAGGCAGATAGTGAAGAAGTTACTATTTAATCGAGGTGATCGTTCATGAGAACCATATGGGGCTTGCTGGCAGTAGGAGCTGCTTCCTTTTATCTCTTCTTCCAGATGGACGCATTCAATTTTTTATCTAACGGCACTTCTTTATATGCTAAGGGAGCAGAGGAACAAATTGAAGGTCCGCTTAAGATGGAGGTCATTTTGGAAAGGGAGTATCTGGATGGGGAAGTGAGCCAGGAAACGATAGAGGAAACCATATGGACCCTTGAAGATTTCTGGGCTAAATATGATCAATGGCAGCTTGTTGATATGGATATAGATTATATAATATTCCGAAGAAAAGTGGATGATATATCACCATTACTAAAAGCAAATGGGTACTTCGGTGTAACAGAGGATGGAACCCTGACCATTTTCAATGGGAAGCCGGAAAAAACGAATATTATTCATTCATTCTTTCAAATTGATTTAGGAAAATTAGAAAGCACAAAATGTGAAGAATTAAAAAAAGGCATACCAATTGTTTCAAAAGATCGATATGTGGAAGTCCTGGAAACCTTTAAAAGCTATACTGCCGGTGAAAAGCAGGCGAATTGAAATAGCAGTGAAACATGCAAGGGAACATACTTCTCTTGCATGTTTCTGTTGTCAACAAAGGAATATGTATTGTTTGTAATGTTACTTAGTTTCTGTTAGCATGTAATTAAGTAACATTAGATGCAGGAGGGAATCTAGTGGAATATGTTGATCCTATCAAGGACATCAAAAGCATAAATAAAATCAAAGAGATTTTAAAGAGACAATCGCAGCGGGATCTGTTGCTGTTTGTATTGGGAATAAATACAGGCATTAGAGTCAGTGATCTGCTTTCTTTAAAAATCAGTGATGTTTCAGATGGGAAAGAAATAAAGGAATTTATTTATATTGATGATTTAACCATTGATGCTGAATCTAAAAAAAACAATGAACAGAAAGCGTATTTTTTAAATAACAGTGTGAAAAAAGAATTAAGAAAATATTTTTCCCAGCATGATTTTGCTGAGTGCGATTTTCTTTTTAAATCCAAAAAGAATAATCAGCCAATAACCCGCCAGCAGGCTTACCGGATCATAAATAGTGCTGCAAAGGAAGCGGGAATAGAGGGGAAAATCGGTACACACACACTCCGTAAAACCTTTGGTTACCATGCTTACAGAAAAGGGATTGCCATATCGATCATTATGTCCATATATAATCACCATTCTTCAGCAGAAACATTGCGTTATTTAGGAATTGAGAGAGGTCAAAAGCAATTAATAAAGGTGGATGTTAATCTCTAGTCTGATTTGAAGGCATAAAAAAACCCCCCCTGCATTCAGCAGAGGAGGTATTATTCATTATTCGTCATCATCATCATTTAGGGAATCATCTAAATCTACATTTGTTAAGTCAGATATAATGTCTTCAGTTACGATAACTTGAAGAGTCTCCTGGTCTTGCATAAATTTAAAAACCCCATTATTAAAGTCAGTACCTTGATCCTTAAAGAAGATTCCTTCATACTCAGCATCCTTCGTATGTTTGAAAGTCACACGATAGTTGCTTCCATCCTTAACGAGGTATGCACGGACGCCTTTTTCAAATTGTCCCTCCTGATCTTTCAGGTAGCGGGACACAGAAATAATATGAAGATCCACAAATGGCACTTCACGGAGAAGTGTATTGATGATGGATCCCTTAGCAATTTGTTCCCAGCGGCTTTGAGCTGTTTGGCCAAGGATAATTTGTGTAATGCCTTTTTCTCTGGCCACTTCGGTGATTACTTTGGATACTGGCCGCTTATCATTATCCTTCAAAATGAAAGCATCAGCACTAAAGTGATCGGCTAATTGTTTCCACCTTGTAATGTAATGTGATTTCTCCGCATCCATTTCATCAAAAGGTTTTGGATCAATGGTCAAAATATATAAAGGGCAATCAAGCATACTTGCTATTTGGCATCCGCGGCGAATTAATTTTTCACCATTTGGGCCGTAATAAACGCAGACAAGAATGCTTTCGTCCATTCGTCCTTTTAGTTTCTTCACTGTAAACTCACCTCGAATAGATGTGAAAAATAGTAGTGTTCTTAATTTAAACTATGTATGACTATAGCTTATGCAACCTGAACAGTCAATGTCATTCAAGAAATTTAATCAAGTTCTCCAGTAATGGTTTTATGATTAAGGGAGCATACTCTAAAAGACCAATTAAAATACCCTGAAATTTTAGAGCAGCAGAGTGGCCTGGAATTCTTAAAAAAGGGAGGGGACCTATTTGTCTTGGCTGCACATAATGGTTTTAATTCCATTTTTATTTGCAATAATTGTTCCGTTTATTTATAGAGTGTTTACACCCCGCATACATACGGGCTGGTTTGTGCTTAGTGTGCCTTCAGTCATTTTTCTGTATTTACTAAGATATATTCCAATTATTTCAAAGGGTGAAACGATTCTTATTTATGTACCCTGGATACCAACTTATGGAATAAATTACACAACATATATTGATGGATTAAGCTTAGTTTTTGGCTTGGTTATTACAGGAATCGGCGCATTGGTTGTGCTGTATTCCATTTATTACATGTCGAAGCTGAAAGAATCACTGCATAATTTTTATGTTTATTTACTATTATTTATGGGAGCCATGCTTGGCTTGGTTTTCTCTGATAACATTCTTGTTCTATATGTTTTTTGGGAATTGACAAGCATTTCATCTTTCTTATTGATTGCTTATTGGTATCAAAGGGAAAAATCGCGGTATGGGGCACAAAAATCAATGAATATTACGATTTTTGGCGGACTGGCCATGCTTGCCGGATTTATTATGCTGTCAATGATGACAGAAACATACAGCATTCGTGAAATGATCAATCAGACTGACACTATATATGAGCATTCCTTATTTTTGCCTGCAATGATGCTTCTTCTTCTTGGGGCGTTCACAAAATCCGCACAATTCCCATTCAGCATTTGGCTTCCGGATGCAATGGAAGCTCCAACGCCAATTAGTGCTTATCTGCACTCAGCAACAATGGTTAAGGCGGGAATATACTTAGTGGCGCGTATGACGCCAATCTTTGGAGGTACCCCAGAGTGGTTTTGGCTTGTAACCAGTGCCGGGCTTATAACATTGCTGTATGGTTCTCTTAACGCGGTAAAACAAACAGACTTAAAGGCTTTATTAGCCTACTCAACAATCAGCCAGCTCGGGCTGATCATGAGTCTGCTTGGCATGGGATCAGCGTCCCTGTATTACGGTACGGGTGATGAAGCTTCAATGTATGCAGCAGCTGTGCTTGCTGCAATCTTTCATTTAATCAATCACTCTACGTTTAAGGGAAGTTTGTTCATGGTTGTGGGGATTATTGACCATGAAACCGGAACAAGGGATATTAGAAGGCTGGGCGGTTTGATGCACCTGATGCCTATTTCTTTTACACTGGCTATAATTGGCGGGTTTTCAATGGCAGGCCTTCCTCCGTTTAATGGATTTCTAAGTAAAGAAATGTTCTTTACCGCTGTATTGAATGCGTCTGATATGTCTATATTCAGCATGGAATCCTTAGGTGTGATTATCCCTGTTATAGCCTGGGCAGCAAGTGTGTTTACTTTTATCTATTGTATGATCCTGATCTTCAAGACCTTTACCGGGAAATATAAGCCGAAAAAGCTGGAAAAAGCAGCCCACGAAGCACCAGTTGGTATGTTAGTGCCTCCGGTTATTTTATCTTCCCTGGTTATTATTATTTTCTTTTTTCCTAATGTACTTTCTCAATACATTCTTAAGCCCGCAATGGGCGCCGTTTTGCCTGCCTATTCTCAGCCAGGGGAAATTGAGATCAAGATCAGTGCCTGGCATGGCTGGAATAGTGAATTATTTATGACCATGGGAGTCGTCGCAGCAGGAGCTCTTCTATATCTATATCTAAAAAAGTGGATTGGCATTTATTCAATCTATCCGTATAGCATGACCTTCAATAACTTCTATAATCAAGGGCTCGGAAAAATAGAAGATATGTCCCTTACTCTAACAAAGAGTTATATGACAGGCTTTATACGTGACTATTTTGTTTATGTCTTCACTTTTCTAATTATTATTATTGGCGGTTCTATATTGTTCCTGGATGGAGCAGCCTTTGATGCCGGCAATAATGCACCAGTCAGCATATATGAAGGTGTGCTGATCATTAGTATGTTAACAGCAGCCTTAACCGTTCTATTTTCCAAATCAAGGCTGACCGCTATAGTAGCAGTAGGTGCTCTTGGATACCTTGTTTCACTTTTCTTTGTCATATTCCGCGCACCGGATTTAGCTTTAACGCAGCTGGTGGTTGAGACAGTAACAACTGCCCTTTTCCTTTTATGTTTTTACCATCTGCCCGAAATACGGAGGGAAGCAGTCAGAGTGAAATTCAGAATAACGAATTTAGTGATTTCTCTTGGCGTTGGGGCCATAGTGGCAATTCTTGCACTATCAGCTAATGGAACAAGGTTATTCGAGCCTATCGCCTATTATTATGAAAATTCATATGAACTTGCCGGGGCAAGAAACATCGTTAACGCGATTCTTGTAGACTTCAGGGGAATAGATACAATGCTTGAAATATTTGTTCTTGGCATAGCTTCCTTAGGGGTGTACACACTTGTAAAACTGAGAATATCGGGGAGGGATAGAAGTGAAAGAACCAAATGATATCATTTTGCATGCTGTTATAAAGGTTGCAGTAGTTATCATACTTACCTTTTCGATTAACCTATTCTTCTCAGGACATCATAACCCTGGCGGAGGATTCATCGGAGGTTTAGGGTTCTCAGCTGCTCTGACGCTTCTGTTTCTGGCTTTCGATATTGAAACAGTCCGCCAAAACATTCCCGTTGACTTTAAAGTGCTCACAGCAATTGGCGTATTAATTGCTGTTTTTACAGGGGTAGGGGGCATTGTTTTTGGGGCGCCTTTTCTAACACAGGCATTTAATTATTTCGACATTCCGGTTTTCGGAAAAACTGAACTGGCTACCGCAGTGCTCTTCGATGTTGGGGTTGCGCTGGCAGTTATTGGGACATCGATGTCCATAATTCTGAGTATAGGTGATGATCACTAAGAATGGAAACTTTAATGTCACTGCTTGTCGGTCTGTTTTTTGCTATAGGAACCTATTTAATCTTAACCAAGAGTTTACTTAGAATCATCCTGGGAACATCCATTATCAGCCATGGTGTCCATCTGCTTATTCTTACGATGGGCGGGTTAAAAACGGGAGGTCCTCCATTATTGGGGCTGCAGGACCTTCCATTTACCGATGCGCTGCCGCAGGCACTTATATTAACAGCGATTGTTATTAATTTTGCAACAACAGCCCTTTTCTTAGTGTTGAGCTATCGTGCATATAAAGTGCTGGGCACAGACGATACGGATCAAATGAGAGGTAATCATGATGAATAATTTAATTATTTTGCCCATAATCATTCCTCTGATTACAGGAATGGTCATGGTGATTTTTAGGAGGAATATAAAACTTCATAAAATCTTAAGCCTCACAGCATTATCTGCATCAGGAATCATTGCAGTCTTGTTAATGGGCGAAAATAAAACCGATGGGATTCAGACCCTGCATTTAGGCGGCTGGCAGCCCCCGTTCGGGGTAAGCATGGTCGCTGATATGTTTTCCTCCATGCTGCTTTTAATAACAAGTATTGTATCTGTCTGCTGCTTGCTTTACGCCTTCAGATCAATAGGGGAAGAAAGGGAGAGCCATTATTTCTATCCTTTATTTTTATTCCTGATTACGGGAGTAAATGGCTCTTTTATTACCGGGGACTTATTTAATCTGTTTGTCTGTTTTGAAGTTATGCTCATTTCTTCATATGTATTGATTTCATTGGGAGGCACTAAGGTGCAGCTTCGGGAGTCCATTAAATATGTACTTACCAATATAGTTTCGTCATTTCTTTTCCTCGTTGCAATCGCCTATATTTATGCGATTACAGGAACTTTAAACTTTGCCCACCTTTCATTGAGGGTTGCAGAAACGGGCCAGAGCGGGCTATTGACCATTATATCTATTTTATTGCTGGTCATATTCAGCCTGAAAGCTGCCCTCTTTCTATTCTTTTGGCTCCCAGGCTCATATAGTGCACCGCCAACGGCTGTGGCTGCGGTTTTTGCTGCGTTATTAACAAAGGTTGGCATATATGCGATTTTTCGTTTATTTACCCTGGTTTTCTACCACGAGCCGCAAATTACACATCTATTAATCGGCATTTTGGGAGCGGCAACCATGATTATGGGTGCGATTGGAGCTGTTGCCCATTGGGATATTAAGAACATACTTGCTTATAACGTGATTATAGGCGTTGGTTTCATTATTGCCGGTTTGGCCTCTTTCTCAATCGAAGGAATAACAGGTTCTGTCTACTATATAATCCATGACATTATTGTTAAGGCGCTAATTTTCTTATTAGGCGGAACAATAATCAGTCTTACAGGCACTGGGAAATTAAAAGATATGAGCGGCCTTATCCGTAATCACCCATATCTTGGATGGATGTTTTTTATTGCTGCTTTGTCCCTCGCAGGAATTCCTCCTTTAAGCGGTTTCCTTGGCAAGGTATTTATAACACAGGGGACTTTTGAAGCCGGTTATTACTGGCTGGGGGGGATAGGCCTGCTGACAAGTCTGATGGCCTTATACTCTGTTATTAAAATCTTTATGAATTGTTTCTGGGGAGAAACGTATTTAAGTGAAGAGATGGAATCAGGTACAACTAAAGGGGTGATGGCTTCGATAGTCTGTCTAAGTCTGCTGACCATATTGCTGGGCTTGGGAGCTGAGGGAATCTCTGTCTATACCGAACTGGCAGTTGAAACCTTAATGAGTCCGGAGCTTTATATTCATGCTGTCTTTGGAGGCCAGACAACACCTTAATACCTGAAATGAACAGATTTTCTTCGAAAGGGGTTATGAATTTGCCCATTCAAGTATTAATTAATCTATTTATAGCTTTCTTATGGATGTTTCTTCAAGATGACTGGAGCGTATTATCCTTTTTCAGCGGTTATCTGGTGGGGATAATTGTTTTGATCGTTTTAGAGAAATTCTTCAAAGCCCCTTTATATTTGAGATCTCTTGTTGCCATCCTGAAATTGTTTTTTGTGTTCATCTGGGAATTGTTTACTTCAAGCATACTTGTAATCCGGCAGGTAATAAGGCCAAGAATTAATATCACACCAGGGATTTTCACAATTGAAACGGAGCTTGAAGGAGATCTTGAAGTAACTTTGCTTGCTCTGCTTCTTTCGCTGACTCCCGGTTCTGTAGTTGTGGAAATATCCCATGATAATAAAGTGTTTTATATTCATGCCATGGATATTCCGGAATCAAGTGAATCTGTCATAGTATCAAAGGATCGGTTTGAAAAGGCGATAAAGAAGGTGACCCGCAAATGATAGAAATTATTTTAATGCTCTCATTGGGATTTCTCGCGCTTTCAATGATGGCAACAATTTTTCGGCTGGTTATAGGGCCTACGACACCTGACAGGGTACAGGCATTGGATATTTTGGGGATTAATTTAATTTCAGCGGTAGCCATTTTCTCGGTGTTACTAAATACGCATGCCTTCATGGAAGTCATTTTATTAATTGGCATTCTTTCCTTTATAGGAACTATTGCCTTTGCGCGCTTTATGGAAAGGGGTGTTGTCATTGAACGCAAACGTCTCAAGTGAATTGGTGGCTGCAATTCTAATACTCACAGGCACCATTTTCAGTTTTTTAAGTGCAATCGGCATTATTAGGCTTCCGGATGTGTATACCCGGTCCCATGCTGCTTCAAAAAGTTCCACTCTGGGTGTATTGTTTACATTGTTTGGAGCGTTTCTGTTCTTCCTGTTTGCAGACAATTTTTTCAGTATTCGATTACTGCTTGGAATATTTTTTGTATTCCTTACTGCACCCATTTCTGCTCATGTAATTTGCCGTGCTGCTTATCGCTCCAGTGTGGAGATGAGCAGTATAAGTGTCAGGGATGATTTGAAAGGTGCACTAAGGAAGGAACAAGAGGATGCTTAGAACAAGTCTCCTGAAAAGGGTCTTCAGCATTTTATTCTTCGTGCCAAAATAGTTTATGGTACAATGAGGTACAGTTGAATTAGAGGAGAGAAAGGCATTGTTTGAATTTGTAAGAGGCAGGCTCGATTTTATCGGACCTGAATATGTAGTTGTTGAAAACAATGGAATTGGATACCAGATATTAACGCCTAACCCATTTAGCTATACACCGGAGTTCGGACAGGAAGTCAGGATATTCACGTATCATTATGTACGGGAAGATATTATGGCATTGTACGGCTTTCAGACTCGTGAGGAGAAGACGCTGTTTACCAGACTGCTCAATGTTACCGGCATTGGGCCGAAGGGAGCTCTTGCAATTCTTGCTTCTGGTGAACCTGAACAGGTGGTGCAGGCGATTGAAAATGAAGATGAAGCATTCCTCGTTAAGTTTCCTGGAGTCGGAAAGAAAACAGCAAGACAAATGATTCTCGATCTGAAAGGGAAGCTTCCCGATATTGTCCCTGACTTCTTCCCTAATCTGTTTTCAGAGGATAGAATTCAGGCTGAGAGCGGGCCTGCAGGAGATTTGGAAGAAGCCTTGCTTGCACTAAAAGCGCTGGGCTATTCAGAAAAGGAACTTAAAAAGATTACGCCTGAACTGAAAAAGGAAAAGCTTACAACGGACCAATACATAAAGAAGGCGCTGCAAAAGCTTTTAAAACTATAATTCGTTGGAGAAGGCCGTTTCGTTTTATGCTGAATTAAGAAGGTGATTAAGTATGGAAGAGCGGATAATATCCGGTGAAGCTGATTTTCAGGATCTTTCATTTGAACAGAGTCTGCGCCCGCAGACATTAAAGCAGTATATTGGTCAGGATAAAGTAAAGGAGAACCTCGAGATCTTTATTAAAGCCGCAAGAATTCGCGAGGAAACCTTGGATCATGTCCTTCTATATGGGCCGCCGGGTTTGGGTAAGACCACTCTGGCTGCTATTATTGCCAATGAAATGGGCGTAAATATCAGAACTACTGCAGGCCCTGCAATTGAAAGGCCAGGTGATTTGGCTGCGATCCTGACTGCATTGGAACCGGGTGACGTCCTGTTTATTGATGAAATTCATCGCTTGCCCCGGTCTATAGAAGAAGTTCTTTATCCGGCAATGGAAGACTTCTGTCTGGATATTGTGATAGGTAAAGGGCCAAGTGCCAGATCAGTAAGGCTGGATTTGCCGCCTTTTACACTGGTTGGCGCGACAACAAGGGCAGGGTCGCTATCAGCTCCGTTAAGAGACCGGTTTGGCGTGCTAAGCAGGCTTGAATACTACACAGAAGAGCAGCTGACGAATATTGTTGTGCGTACAGCTGAGGTGCTGGATACAGGCATAGATCAAAAAGCAGCCATTGAAGTGGCGAGAAGGTCAAGAGGCACGCCCAGAATTGCAAACAGGCTCCTCCGGAGAGTCAGGGATTTCGCTCAGGTCAAAGCAGATGGCCAAATTGATGAAACACTGGCCAAGGAGGCTCTTGAGCTTTTGCAGGTTGACCGTTTAGGCCTTGATCATATTGACCATAAATTATTAAGAGGGATAATCGAAAAATTCCGCGGCGGACCTGTAGGCCTTGAAACCATTGCAGCGACCATTGGGGAAGAAGCGCATACGATTGAAGATGTTTATGAACCCTATTTATTGCAGATTGGATTTCTTCAGCGGACACCAAGAGGAAGAATTGTAACAGACCTGGTGTACCGCCATTTTCAAATGGAGGTGCCTGCTGATTGAGCGGCATATCAAAGTGGCTGATGGTCATTGGTGCGATCATTTTTGCCATAGGATTTATAAGCCAGTTTATTAATATTGGCAAGCTGCCTGGAGATATAGTGATCAGGAAAGGCAATACGACTTTTTATTTTCCTGTCGTTACATCGATTTTGCTGAGCATTATTCTATCTGCCATCTTTTATTTTATTGGCAGGTTCCGGTAGTCTATATGAATAACAGAAGGGTGACATCATGAAAGTAGATTGGTTTGATTTTCATTTGCCTGAAGAATTAATTGCACAGACGCCTTTGGCCGATCGGACAAGCAGCAGGCTGATGGTCCTTGATAAAAAAACCGGGGATATTCAGCATAGTGTTTTTAAAGATATTAAGAATTACCTTCAAGCAGGAGATTGTCTTGTATTAAATGACACAAAGGTTCTTCCTGCGAGGCTGTTTGGAGAAAAGACGGGCACTGGTGCGAAAATAGAGGTGCTGCTTCTTAAACAGCTTGAAGGGGATTCCTGGGAAACGCTGATTAAACCAGCCAAAAGAGTAAAAGAAGGAACTGAAATAACTTTTGGGGACGGCAAATTGACTGCTGTCTGCACTGGAACCTCAGATCATGGCGGCAGGGTACTTGAGTTCAGATACGACGGGATATTTTATGAGGTGCTTGAACAACTGGGAGAAATGCCTTTGCCTCCTTATATTAAAGAGCAGCTTGATGATCGGGACCGTTATCAGACTGTGTTTGCCCGTGAGCGCGGTTCTGCTGCAGCTCCGACAGCAGGACTGCATTTTACTGAACAGCTTCTTGAAGAAATAAAAGAAATGGGTGTGCATATTGCTTTTATTACTCTGCACGTTGGACTTGGAACTTTCAGGCCTGTTAGTGTGGAGGATTTAGATGAGCATGAAATGCATGCTGAATTTTATCAGGTAACTGAAGGAACTGCACGTCTATTAAATGAAGTGCGTGAGCAGGGAGGAAGAATCATCAGTGTGGGGACTACTTCCACGAGGACTTTAGAAACCATTGCTTCTGCGCATAATGGCCGTTTTGAGGAAGCAAGCGGCTGGACTGATATTTTCATTTATCCAGGCTATGATTTTAAAGCGATTGATGGCATGATTACGAATTTCCACCTGCCTAAATCAACGTTAATTATGCTTGTGAGTGCATTGGCAGGGCGTGAGAACGTTCTGAATGCCTATAATCAGGCAGTTGAGGAGCGGTACCGGTTCTTCAGCTTTGGAGATGCTATGCTCATTTTGTAATATTATTCTGCCTTTCCCTGGCAGGAATAATGTGCTTTTAAATGGAAGGAGAACTGCAACTTGACTGCAATTCGTTATGAATTAATTAAAACATGTAAGCAAACAGGTGCGCGTTTGGGCCGGGTTCATACGCCGCATGGATCATTTGAAACCCCTGTGTTCATGCCCGTAGGAACACTCGCTACAGTAAAAACCATGTCCCCGGAAGAATTGGTGGAAATGGGAGCGGGCATCATTCTGAGCAATACTTATCATCTCTGGCTTCGTCCGGGTCAGGAAATCGTGGAAGAAGCAGGCGGCTTGCATAAGTTTATGAATTGGGACCGGGCCATTCTGACAGATTCCGGCGGGTTTCAGGTGTTCAGCCTGAGCGAATTCCGCAAAATTGAAGAAGAAGGCGTTCATTTCAGGAACCACTTGAATGGTGACAAACTGTTTTTATCTCCTGAAAAAGCAATGGATATCCAAAATTCGCTTGGATCTGATATTATGATGGCATTTGATGAGTGCCCGCCTTATCCAGCTTCTTTTGAATATATGAAGAAGTCAGTTGAAAGGACTTCCCGATGGGCTGAGCGCTGCTTAAAAGCTCACAAGCGCCCGAATGATCAGGGGCTCTTTGGTATTATACAGGGCGGAGAATATGAGGAGCTGCGCAAACAGAGCGCGAGAGACTTAACATCTCTAGATTTCCCGGGGTATGCTGTAGGCGGATTATCGGTAGGCGAGCCGAAGGATGTTATGAACCGTGTGCTTGAATTCACAACACCGCTAATGCCGTCTAATAAGCCAAGATACCTTATGGGAGTGGGATCCCCGGATTCTTTGATTGATGGTTCGATCAGAGGAATCGATATGTTTGACTGTGTTCTTCCTACTAGGATTGCCAGGAACGGAACATTGATGACAAGCAATGGCCGACTGGTTGTTAAAAATGCAAAATTTGCAAGAGATTTTGGCCCAATAGATGAGAATTGCGATTGCTACACATGCCGAAACTACAGCCGTGCTTACATCAGGCATTTAATCCGCTGTGATGAAACATTTGGAATCAGACTTACAACTTACCATAATCTTTATTTTCTGTTAAAATTAATGGAGCAGGTAAGACAGGCTATTAGGGAAGATCGCCTGGGAGACTTTAGAGAAGAGTTTTTCGAAAGGTATGGATTTAATAAGCCTAACGCGAAGAACTTTTAATCATAAAAAATTGAGTTCATTTTAGGGGCTTTTTCCTTTAATCGGGCTGATCTTTGAAAGGGGGGAAAACTATGGAGCTTTTAGGAACATTAGGACCATTATTGCTGATGTTTGTTTTATTCTATTTCCTGTTAATTCGTCCGCAGCAGAAACGCCAAAAGGCAGTTCAGCAAATGCAGAGTGATTTGAAAAAGGGAGATAAGGTTGTTACAATCGGCGGCCTTCATGGATTCGTTGATGCTATCGACGAAGACAAAGTGGTCATTAAATGTGGTGACGGAAGCCGTCTTACATACGATCGTGCAGCGATCCGCGAAGTAACGCAGGCAACTGGCGATGCATTAGCAAAAGCTTAATATAAAAAAAGAAGGTCCTGAGCTGCAGGACCTTCTTTTTTTATGCGGTTCTTTTGGTGTTGAGGTTCACTCCCAATATACCGCCCATCATGGCCGTAAGTGTGAAACAGGTGTGGTATATCATTTGCTCCATATTAAATAAACTGTCATGTCCCAAATATTGAAAAAGAAAAATTACGATTGAGTAAACAAGACCGGTTAAGCCTCCGAGAAGCCAGCCTTTTTGCTTCCCCTTGCCTCCGGAAATGAACCCGCCTGCAAATAGAGAAATGAATGAAACAGCAGTAATAATATACTGTAAAGAAGACTCCTGCAGTGATGTAAACCGAAGGAGCAGTGAAAAAATGAGACTGCCGGCGACGGCAATGGCAAAAATCGCAATAATACCATAAAGTACGGCGCTTCCAAAATTCTTAGATTCTTCTATATGGACCCTCTCCCTTCTTAATGAGTGAACAGGAACAGCTTTAAACCCATGGGGTACCCAGCCTTTTCCTTAGTACAAGCATATTCACACATTGAAAAAATAGAATCGAAATTGTGCAAAGAAAAAAGCCCATAACCTCATAAAAGTTCCAATATGCGGAAGAATAGAAAGGATTGCATCAAAAGGAGTGCTGTTGAAGTGGAAGAATATCTAATCATCGTTGTAAGAACCTTATTTCTGTATGCAGTCATTCTTCTCATTTTTAGACTGATGGGCAAAAGGGAAATTGGGGAACTAAGCATCCTGGACCTGGTCGTCTATATCATGATTGCTGAACTTGCAGTTGTCGCGATTGAAACTCCGGATTCAAATATTTTAAAAAATGTGCTTCCCATGCTCCTTTTGATGGTTGTACAAATTGTATTGGCCATACTCTCCCTGAAAAGCAAAACTTTCAGGGACGTAGTTGATGGCAAGCCGACTATTATTATTAATAAAGGAAAAATAGATGAAAATGCCATGAGGAAGCAGCGGTATAACTTTGATGACCTGCTTCTGCAGTTAAGAGAAAAAGATATTGCCAAAATCTCTGATGTGGAGTTTGCCATCCTTGAATCCTCCGGTACGCTGTCAGTGTTTGAAAGAAAAGGCAGTAAAGACGGGGGGATAACAATCCCTTTAATTATAGATGGCACGATTCAGAAAACGAATCTGGAAACGATTAATAAAAGTGACTTTTGGCTGCGTCAGGAACTCCGAAAAGAGGGGTATAAAGAGATATCCGATATTTCATTCTGCAGTTATGAAAATGGACAATTTTATGTGGATTTATTTGATGAAAGAAAATAACAAGGTCAGCTCAGCTCAGCTGACCTGTGAAACATTATTTAAATGCCAGCCTGGATATCATTTTGCCGATTCCTGGAATACGAATTAAGTCATTCTTTCTAATAAGCTTTAAGATTAATAAAAGGATGATATAGACAATTGTGATAACTGCGGATATCAAAATAACCCTTAATGCTGTATTCATGTCTGGGGCAAGGATGTCTTTTAGCATCCATAACCCTAAGCCTCCTGATACAATCATTGCTATAAACGTTTTTAGATAATCCCTTACGAAAAAAGTAAAAGAAATAGCTTTCAGAACGGTTGCAAAGTGAAGCATTGTCACCAGGACTGTACCAGTCAATATCCCCATCGCAACGCCATTTATCCCAAATGCAGGCTGGCTGGCAAGGAGAAAGATAACGGCCGTCTTTACAACAGCTCCAATCAAGCTGTTGATCATGGCAGCACGGGCAAGATTCAATGCCTGTAAAGTTGCCTGAAGAGGTCCCTGATAATAATAAAACAGGAAAAATGGAGCCATCAGTTTAATAAAATGAGAGCCGCTTGAGGAGCCGTACATCACTTCCATCAACTGATCGGAAAGGATGTAAAGAACCACCACTGCGAGACCCCCGGTAATGAATGCGAAACGAAGGGCCTGCTGAAGCCGGTATTCGATCAGCCGCATATTATTTTGGGAATTTGCCTCGCTTATAGCGGGAACAAGAGAAGTTGACAAAGAATAAGTAATAAACGATGGCAGCATCAGAAGAGGCATGGCAAAGCCCGTTAGAGCACCATACTGCTTCGTAGCCGCAGCTGCTGCCACACCTGCAAGTGCCAAGCTCTGCGCTACCACGATCGGTTCAAAAAACCAGGCGACAGAACCGATCATTCTGCTTCCTGTCGTTGGGAGAGCAACGGTCATCAATTCGTTAAATGTACTTTTTCCGGAAGACACATATTTAAAAAATTGTTTCCTGACTCTGAACTTCTTTTTAAGCTTAAATGTGGTCATCAAGTAAAGCAATGATGCAAGCTCCCCGATGACTGCTGCCAGCATGGCGCCCGCAGCCGCATATTCAATTCCATATGGCAGGAATGCCTTAGTCATTAAAGCAATCAGACTGATTCGGACTATCTGCTCAATCATCTGGGAATAGGCAGCAGGCTTCATGTTCTGTCTGCCCTGGAAATAACCCCGAATGACAGAGGAAACTGCAATGATCGGCACAATTGGAGCGATTGCCATTAAAGGCAAATGGGTCCGGTTATCAGTAAAGAGTGTCTCTGATAATAATGGAGCAAGCAATATTAAAGCAGGAGTGAAAACAATGGAAAGCGAGATGGTCGTCGCTAAGGAAACAATTAATATTTTCTTGATTTTTGCTGTATCGCCTCTTGCCTCTGCCTCGGCTACATTTTTAGAAATAGCAACCGGCAGCCCAAGCTGTGTGATGGTGACGACAAGAATCATGGTGGGAAAGGCCATCATATAGAGGCCAACACCTTCTTCTCCAATAAATCGGGCAATGACAATTCTGTTAATAAAGCCAAGGACCCTGGTCACAAGCCCTGCAGCGAGCAGGATCATGGTACCTTTCAGAAATTTGGACATTCAACTCCCTGCCTTCTCAAAATGGGTAATATCATATACAATTATCTATATGCAAGATAGAGGACAAAGCATGACAAGCTATCATAATTTCCATGTTATTAATGGCGGGGAGGCGGCTGAATATGAAAATCGGCCATGAATATGATTATTTTCGCACTACGGTAAAACCTGCATTGGAAAGCAAACTGGATGAATTTCGGCTTCTGGGATATAAAAAGGTGTCTGAACAGGAGCTCTGGGGATATCTGACAAAGAAAAAGTGGAAAAAACCAAAAGAAAATGTCAGGCTATTTGAAATTGTGGAAGAAGTAATGGAGGTAAAAGTGAGTGAATACATTCACTATGCTACCATGGAGGCTTTTAAAGAAGCTGAATTTGATTTAGATAATGAAGAAGAACGAAAAAAACTATTAAAGTAGCCAGTGTTTCCAATTTTTTCGAGTTTTAACATGATATAAGACAAATTGACAGGTTTTACAATCTGTTTCATAATGAAAAGCGGAGTAATCGGTCTTTTTTCATATCATTGTTCATACATAGAATGAAATTTAAGAACGAATGGTAAAAACCGCAATGGTTACAAAAGAAGCTTTAATTAACGTTCAGTCTGCATTTAATAGATAGGCAGACTGGCCATGCAAGCCTGTATGGTAAATAAGGCATCACACTTGCTGATGCGGTGCCTGTTTTATTAAGTATCGGGCGATAGCTAAGGAGGATTTATTCAGAATGGTAAAGCGCAGCCGTATCGTTGCTTTTTTCCTGATTGTTTTATTATTAGGAAGCTTGGCTGGGGCAACGACAAACAACATCTTAAAAAATATTAAGCTTGGACTTGATTTACAGGGCGGATTTGAGGTTCTTTATGAGGTAACGCCAAAAGATGGGCAAAAGGTAACTAAAGATGTCCTTGCCAGTACTGCTGAAGCACTGGACAGGCGTATCAATGTGCTTGGAGTAAGTGAGCCGAATATCCAGATTGAAGGAGATAAGAGGATTCGTGTTCAGCTTGCTGGTGTAACAGATCAGAATAAAGCAAGGGAAATTCTGTCCACAGAAGCGAATCTATCATTCAGAGATGTTAATGATCAATTAATGATGGATGGTTCAGATCTTGCAGAAAATGGTGCAAAGCAGACATTTGATGAAAACGGAAAGCCAAGTGTTTCATTGAAGCTGAAAAGTGCCGGCAAATTTAAAGATGTAACTCAAAAAATTGTCAATATGGGAGCACCAAATAATCTGCTTGTCATTTGGCTTGATTTTGAAGAAGGCCAGGATTCCTTCCAGGCTGAGGCAGCAAAAAAAGACCCAAAATACTTATCTGCTCCACAGGTAAGCCAAATCTTTAATCAGGATACAGTTTCCATTGTCGGGAACTTTACAATTGAAGAAGCACAGACGCTGGCGGATTTATTGAATGCAGGATCCCTTCCTGTACAGCTCGATGAAGTTTATTCGACATCAGTTGGTGCTAAATTTGGTGAGCAGGCAATGGAAACGACCATACTTGCGGGAATAATAGGGGTATTAATAATCTTTATCTACATGATTGCGGTATATCGTTTCCCTGGATTTATTGCGACACTCACATTATCATTTTATATTTATCTGATAATACTCATATTTGATTGGATGAATGGCGTATTGACGCTGCCTGGCATCGCCGCACTGATTCTCGGGGTTGGTATGGCTGTTGATGCGAATATCATTACCTACGAGAGAATCCGGGAAGAAATGAAAGTGGGCAGGACAATCAAATCTGCTTTCCAGGCCGGGGAGAAAAACTCACTTTCTACAATTTTTGATGCGAATATCACAACTATTTTAGCAGCAGCCGTATTATTCATGTATGGGACAAGCTCTGTAAAGGGATTTGCAACCATGCTTATTATAAGCATCCTCGCCAGCTTTCTTACTGCTGTTTACGGCACAAGGCTGCTTATGGGGCTTTGGGTCCATAGTAAAGCTCTTGATAAAAAACCAGGCTGGTTTGGAGTTAAGAGAAGCGAGATTAAAAATATTGCTGAAAATTACGATACGCTTGATTTGCCAACCAAATTCGATAAGTTTGATTTTGTAGGGCACAGCAGGAAGTTTTTCATTCTATCTGCTGTATTAATTGCAGTGGGAATTATCATTGTATCCATATTCAGGCTGAACCTCGGAATTGATTTTGCAAGCGGTACGCGTATTGAGCAGCTGGCTGATAAACCTTTAACGAAAGAAGAGCTCCAAAATGAATTATCAGCCGTAGGATTAGAGACTGACGATATTGTCATCTCTGGTGATAATAAAGAAATTGGTGTTGCAAGATTAAAAGGTGTACTGACAAAAAATGAAATCGCCGATTTAAAAACTCATTTCCATGAGACATTCGGTGCAGATCCAAATGTCAGCACAGTTTCCCCAACTGTAGGGAAGGAACTTGCAAAAAACGCGCTGATTGCATTGGCAATTGCCTCTATAGGCATTGTTATCTATGTAACCATCCGTTTTGAAATGAAAATGGCCATTCCTGCAGTCCTTGCACTTCTGCATGATGCCTTCTTTATTATCGCAGTATTTAGCTTTACACGACTTGAAGTGGATATTACCTTCATTGCAGCAATTCTGACTGTGGTCGGTTACTCAATAAATGATACAATCGTAACGTTCGACCGGATGCGTGAGAATATGCAGAAAAAGAAAAAGCTTAAATCGTTTGAAGATATTGCGGATGTTGTAAACAAGAGTCTTCGCCAAACGCTTGGCCGCTCTGTGAACACTGTTTTAACGGTTGTATTTACAGTTGTTGCGCTGCTCGTATTTGGAAGTGAATCAATCAGAAACTTCTCGTTTGCACTTCTGATCGGTTTGATTGCAGGTACTTATTCATCCATTTTCCTTGCTGCACAGATATGGGCAGTATGGAAAGGCAAAGAACTGAAGGAAAAAGGCGTTATTAATACTGTTAAAGAAAAACGCAAAGTCAGTGACGAACCTCAAGTGTAATAATTTCAAAAACTCAGGCGAGTGCCTGAGTTTTTTTATTAAATCAGGATGCTGTCTATTTTACAAATTTGGTTAATGATTCCGGGAAATAGGATAAACTAATAGCAAGTTCAGGGAGGAAGGAAGTATCGCTTTGGAAAATAACGATCGTTTTAAGAAAGCTGAGTTTGCAGCTATAATTGGCATCGTGGGCAATATTATTCTTGCCGCCCTCAAATGGGGAATTGGCGTTTATTCAGGAAGTAAAGCGCTGGTGGCGGATGCGGTCCATTCAGCTTCAGATGTTGCCGGCTCCTTTGCTGTGTATTTGGGTCTGAGAGCTGCGAAGCAGCCGCCGGATGAGGATCATCCATACGGCCATGGGAAAGCTGAATTGATAGCAGCCATAATTGTTGCAGTCCTGCTATTCCTCGTGGGAATTGAAATAGGCAAATCATCATTTGAATCATTCTTTTCGCCAATTGAACCTCCTAAAGCAATTGCAATAGCTGCAGTGCTGGTCTCTATCATTGTGAAAGAAGCAATGTTTCGGTATAAGTATAATTTGGGAAAGAAACTAAACAGTGATGCTTTAATTGTAAATGCTTATGAACATCGTTCAGATGTTTATTCATCAATTGCAGCTTTAATAGGCATTGGCTGTGCGATTATTGGCGGAAGAATGGGAATTGAATGGCTTGAGTATGCAGATCCTGTGGCTGGCCTCATTGTTTCCCTTATGATTCTCCAGATGGCATGGCGGCTTGGGAAAGAATCCATTCACAGCACGCTTGATCATGTGCTTCATGAGGAAGATACACTTGAAATGCGCAAAACGGCTGAATCCGTCGATTATGTTAAAAGAATCGATGAATTGCATGCCAGGGAACACGGACACTATGTTATTGTTGATATAAAAGTGTCGGTGGATCCTAATATGACTGTTGAGGATGGCCACCGGGTCGGCAAAGAAGTAAAACGCAAGCTGCTCCAATTGGAAAATGTGCAAAATGTCTTTGTGCACATTAATCCTTACAGCGAAGAACATATAAATTAGAGAATATATCAGGGAGAGGATAGCATGAAATTTCAATGGACTTTATTATTTGGGTTTTTATTTGCACTAATAGTAGCTGTTTTCGCAGTGATCAATGTCGATAATGTAACGGTAAACTACTTGTTTGGGGAAAGCCAGTGGCCGCTGATTCTTGTGATTTTAGGGTCTGTCCTTATGGGAGGACTAATTGTCGGTTCTGTGGGCATTGTCCGCATATACTCACTTCAAAGGCAGCTGAAATTACTAAAAAGGGAAAATGAAAAGCTTAAAGCAGGAAATTCTGTAAATGATGGTGCTGATAAAGAAGAACTTGAAAAAGAGCTGGATAGGGATATACACTGAATGAACAGACTTGAGCTTTTGCTCAAGTTTTTTCTTTTTGTCCCAAAAAGTGACCTGCAGTTCCTTTTTTTCTTTCCAGAAATGTATGGATTAACCCGATTTTAACTTATTGAAACGAACCTTCCCCTCTTGTATAATTAATAAGCTGAGGGGTGAACGTATGTTACATTCAAGAACGCGGTGGATTGTTCGGCAAACAGAGGACGATAAAGTACAGCGGCTTTCAAAGGAACTGAATATTTCTCCTCTTGCAGCATCGCTGTTAATTAATCGCGGAATGGATACCGTTGATTCAGCGCGGTATTTTCTGATGGATAATGAGCAGGAATTTCATGATCCTTTTTTAATGACAGATATGGCAATTGCTGTTTCCAGAATAAAAGAAGCTATTGAAAAACAGGAACCTATTTTAATTTTTGGTGATTATGATGCGGATGGTGTGACAAGCACTTCTGTCATGATGATGGCACTTAGAGATCTCGGTGCTGATGTCCAATTCTACATACCGAATCGTTTTACGGAAGGCTATGGGCCAAATATCCCAGCTTTTGAACATGCAGCTGAAATCGGCATCCGTTTAATTATTACTGTAGATACTGGAATCTCTGCTGTAAATGAAGCAAAAGCTGCAAAAGAGCTGGGAATGGATTTGATCATTACAGATCACCATGAGCCCGGCCCTGAGCTTCCTGAAGCATTGGCCATTGTGCATCCTAAGCATCCGGAGAGCAGATACCCATTCCGGGAACTTGCCGGTGTTGGGGTAGCCTTTAAGCTTGCACATGCGCTTTATGGTGAAATGCCTGAACACCTTTTGGAAATAGCTGCGATCGGCACAATTGCTGACCTGGTTTCCTTAACGGGAGAAAACAGACTTATTGCCAAGCGCGGAATTCAAAAGCTGAAATCAACTAAAAATACAGGCTTGAATGCCTTGTTTAAAGCGGCACGAATCGAGCTTCCATCCATTAGTGAAGAAACGATCGGCTTTACAATCGGCCCTCGCCTCAATGCAGCCGGAAGGCTTGAGAGCGCTGATCCTGCTGTGGATCTGCTTCTGACAAATGATTCTTATGAAGCACAAGCCATTGCCGAAGAAATTGAAATGCTGAATAAAGAGAGGCAAGCTATTGTCAATGACATTGCAGCACAAGCGATTTCAGAGGTTGAAACAAATTTCCCAATCAGTGAGAATTCAGTTATTGTTGTCGGGAAAGAAGGCTGGAACGCCGGGGTAATCGGAATTGTAGCTTCGAAGCTTGTTGAAAAGTTTTACCGGCCGGCAATTGTTCTTAGCTATGACAATGAAAAAGGGCTTGCGAAGGGTTCAGCAAGAAGTATAGAAGGATTTGATCTGTTCAAAAATCTTTCTGAATGCAGGGATATCCTGCCCCACTTTGGAGGGCACCCGATGGCAGCAGGAATGACTTTATCCATAGATTCGGTTGATGAACTGAGAAGCAGACTGAATACTCTTGCAAATGAACAGCTGTCTGAGGAAGATTTTATTCCTGTAACTTCTATTGATGGGGTTTTCCATTTAAAAGATATCAATCTTTCTTCTATTGCAGAGATGCAGCTGCTTGCTCCATTTGGGATGGGAAATGCAAAACCAAAAGTAATGATAAAAGATGCTAATATTTCAGCTATGAGAAAGATCGGATCTGAACAAAACCATATTAAAGTCACAATCGAGAATGATGGATCTTCACTCGATGGCATCGGTTTTGGGCTTGGGCATTTGCATGAGCATATTTCACCATACTCCAAGCTGTCAGTTATCGGTGAATTATCCATTAATGAATGGAATAACATTAAAAAGCCGCAAATTTTCCTGCAGGATATGGCGGTAAACTCGTGGCAGCTGTTTGATATCCGGAGTTTAAAACGGCTTGAAAGACTTCAAAGTGTCATTCCTGAGACAAACACAACCTGGGTATTTTTTAATGATGAATATATTTCCAAATACAAGACATTTGCAGGGGAAAACATGGTGAAAATAACATCTGCAGAAGACGCTGAAACCATAAAAATAGAAGGTTCAAATGTAGTACTGGCTGACTTGCCGCCTTCAAAGGAAATTCTTGCACAGGTTTTCTCAGGGAAAAAACCTGCCAGAGTTTATGCTCATTTCTATAAAGAAGACAGTGACTTTTTCAGCACAATACCAACAAGAGACCACTTTAAATGGTATTTTGCCCTGATTGCTAAAAAAGGCTCAATTGATATCAGGCGTCATGGGAATGATATAGCCAAGCATAAGGGATGGAGCAGGGAGACGGTAGATTTTATGTCTCAAGTGTTTTTTGAATTGGAATTTGTTAAAATTAATAATGGTGTCATTTCGTTAAACAATACATCCACTAAACGTGATTTAGCTGATTCACGAACTTATCAGCTTAAACAGGCACAATACACTCTTGAGAGCGATTTGCTCTATTCATCCTTTCAGCAGCTCAAAGACTGGTTTGATGAAGTTATGCAAGGGGCTGTAAAACTTGAGGAGGCAAAGGAAGAAAAATGGACTTAAAACAGTATATAACAATTGTAGAAGATTGGCCGAAGCCAGGCATTAAATTTAAAGATATTACAACCCTTATGGACAACGGTGATGCGTATAAATATGCTACTGATCAAATTGTTGAATATGCACGCGAAAAGAAGATTGACCTGGTTGTCGGCCCTGAAGCCCGCGGATTCATCATCGGGTGCCCTGTGGCTTATTCTTTAGGTGTAGGCTTTGCCCCAGTCCGCAAAGAAGGTAAACTTCCACGTGAAACAGTCAAGGTTAATTATGGCCTTGAATATGGCAAAGACGTATTAACCATTCATAGGGATGCCATCAAGCCAGGGCAAAGAGTCCTGATCACTGATGACCTCCTTGCAACAGGCGGAACAATCGATGCAACCATCCAGCTGGTTGAAGAACTAGGCGGTGTAGTGGCAGGAATTGCATTCCTTATCGAGTTAACATACCTTGACGGACGTAAAAAGCTCGACGACTACGACATTCTGACATTAATGCAGTATTAATTTCCTTATACAAAGAGAGCGCCAGACGAAATGGTGCTCTTTTTAATTGGCTA
>NZ_NPDG01000142.1:0-56756 GCF_002272225.1 Bacillus sp. 7894-2 | reverse complement strand
CGGAAATCAACGGGCAACATTAATAGGTGAAAACAACAATTTATACTAAAAGAGCCTTTTAATTTTTTAAAAATAGTATTTAAAGGGTTTCCAAATCCATTTCTGGAAAAACAATAAAGGAATTAGGACAAAAAACGACAAAATTTTTGTTATTCCCATAAAAATAACAGTCTATCCCTTTACATCTTCACTTTTTTTTTCGATAATAGTAGCAATATTAATTTTTTTAATAACTTGTTATTTATGACCATTTTCAAAATTATTACATTATGCAACTGCATAAAATTCAGGGAGATAAAGGTGATTCCATGGCGAACGATCAAGTTCTGACCGCCGAGCAAGTCATCAACAGGGCAAAAGAATATTTAAACGATGAGCATGCAGAGCTTGTTAAAAAAGCATACGAGTTTGCCAAGCATGCCCATCGTGAACAATATAGAAAATCCGGTGAACCATACATCATCCATCCAATCCAGGTAGCAGGCATACTTGCTGATCTTGAGATGGATCCATCTACGATTGCAGCCGGCTTTCTTCACGATGTGGTTGAAGACACCGAAGTCTCATTGGAGAATATCGAAGAAGCCTTCAATTCAGAAGTGGCCATGCTTGTCGATGGTGTAACAAAGCTGGGGAAAATTAAATATAAATCTCAGGAAGAGCAGCAGGCTGAAAACCACCGGAAAATGTTTGTGGCTATGGCCCAGGACATCCGTGTAATCCTGATTAAGCTTGCTGACCGCCTTCACAATATGCGGACACTCAAGCATCTGCCGGCTGAAAAGCAGCGCCGCATTTCAAATGAAACACTTGAAATCTTTGCGCCTCTTGCCCATAGGCTTGGAATCTCCAAGATTAAGTGGGAGCTTGAAGATACAGCCTTGAGGTACCTAAATCCGCAGCAGTATTACCGGATTGTAAACCTGATGAAGAAAAAAAGGGCGGAGCGGGAAGAGTATTTAGATGATGTAATCAATGTTATGAGGAGCAGAATGTCAGAGGTCTCGATTAAATCAGAAATCTCGGGACGCCCTAAGCATATTTACAGCATCTACCGTAAAATGGCCCTTCAAAATAAGCAATTCAATGAGATATATGATTTGCTGGCTGTACGCATTGTTGTAAACAGCATTAAGGATTGCTATGCGGTTCTCGGGATTATTCATACTTGCTGGAAGCCAATGCCCGGCCGTTTCAAAGATTATATTGCAATGCCTAAACAGAATATGTATCAGTCACTTCATACTACGGTTATCGGACCAAAGGGCGACCCTCTGGAAGTCCAGATCCGCACTATGGATATGCACAGAATTGCTGAGTTTGGTATTGCTGCACATTGGGCTTATAAAGAAGGAAAAAGAGTGAATGAGGGCTCTTCTTTCGAGGAGAAGCTGACATGGTTCCGTGAAATACTTGAATTCCAGGATGATGCAGCCAATGCTGAAGAATTCATGGAATCGTTGAAAATTGATTTGTTTTCCGATATGGTGTTTGTGTTTACTCCCAAAGGGGACGTCATCGAGCTTCCTTCCGGGTCAGTCCCGATTGACTTTGCTTACCGGATACATTCGGAAATAGGAAACAAGACTATCGGCGCCAAAGTGAATGGGAAAATGGTAACCCTGGATTATAAGCTGAAAACCGGAGATATCATTGAAATTCTGACATCCAAGCATTCCTATGGGCCAAGTAAAGACTGGCTGAAGCTGGCTCAGACTTCACAGGCAAAAAATAGAATTCGGACGTTCTTCAAAAAGCAAAGAAAAGAAGAAAATGTGGAAAAAGGGAAAGAGCTTGTTGAACGGGAAATCCGCAATATGGAATTTGAGCTGAAGGAAATCCTGACACCTGATAATGTCAAAAGGATTGCAGAGAAATTTAATTTCGCTACTGAGGAAGATATGTATGCTGCTGTTGGCTATAATGGGGTAACAGCCCTTCAGGTTGCCAACAGGCTTACAGAAAAATGGCGCAAGAAGCGCGACCTTGAACAAACCTCCGATATTACAAATGCTGTTTCGGAACTAAAGACATTTACTTCAGCAAAAAAACGCGAATCCGGTGTCCGGGTTTCAGGCATAGATAACCTCCTCATTCGCCTTTCCCGCTGCTGTAATCCTGTCCCGGGGGATGAAATCGTCGGGTTTATTACAAAGGGCAGAGGTGTCTCTGTACACCGTGATGATTGCCCTAATATCGAAACGGATGATGCAAAACAAAGGCTCATCCCGGTAGAGTGGGAAACAGCATTAAATGACCGGAAAGAATATAATGTTGAAATAGAAATTACCGGTTATGACCGCAGAGGTTTATTGAACGAGGTTCTTCAGGCTGTTAATGAAACGAAAACCAACATTTCAGCCGTATCGGGCCGTTCGGACCGAAACAAATCAGCAACGATCAATATGTCCATTGCTATACACAATGTAAGCCACCTGCAAAGGGTTGTAGAGCGGATAAAGCAAATCCCTGATATTTACGCGGTAAGAAGGATTATGAACTAAAGGGAGCAGATAGAATGCGTGTTGTAGTGCAGCGAAGCAAAGAAGCCAGTGTAACGGTGGACGGAGTAACCGTTGGAAGCATCAAAAAGGGGTTTGTTTTGCTCGTTGGAGTCACCCATGAAGATAAAGAAGAGGACGCAGCATTTCTGGCTGATAAGATTGCCAATCTTCGCGTCTTTGAAGATGATGCCGGCAAAATGAATCTATCACTGCTCGATCAGAAAGGTGAAATTCTTTCAGTTTCGCAATTTACACTGTATGGAGATTGCCGAAAGGGCAGACGGCCCAATTTCATGGATGCGGCCAAGCCTGCGCATGCCGTGAAAATCTATAATGCTTTCAACCGGTTTCTGAAAGCTAAAGGCCTGAAAGTCGAAACAGGTGAATTCGGCGCCATGATGGATGTTCAGTTAACCAACGATGGGCCAGTTACCTTAATCTTAGAAAGCAAATAATGAACGCAAAAAGCCCCGGCATCCCAATTTGAGTGCCGGGGCTTTTTTGCTAATTCTTAAAATAGCGGGCAAGTCCCTGATAAATTCCTGCTGCTGCTGATTGCTGATACTGTGCAGAAGCAATCAGGGCTTCTTCTGCCGGATTGCTTAGATATCCAAGTTCAATCAGAACGGCATTCCGTTTGTTCTCCCTGATTACATGGTAGTCTCCGACTCTATATCCCCGATCTCTCAGGTTTGTCATCGCAGTTACATTGGAGTGGATATTGGAAGCGATTTCCTTTTGGAAAGGATGATAGTAATAGGTAGTCGCTCCCCGAGCAGTCCGGTCCGGCGTGCTGTCATAATGAATGCTGATAAAAGCATCTGCATTATGATGATGTGAAATGCCTACTCTCGAAGGCAGCGGCAAATAGGTATCTCCGCTCCTGGTCAGAATGACATTAGCACCTGCAGCCCTTAATTTTTCGGCAAGCAATTGAGCGGTCCTGATAGTAATGTCCTTTTCACGTGTCCCTCTTGCTCCTGTTGTCCCGTTATCACGGCCTCCATGACCGGGATCAATCACAATAGTTTTATTATTCAGGTGCTTTTCCGCTCCCGGCTTTGTTACTGCAGGTGCAGATCCTTCAACTGAAACGATCCAGCCTGCTACA
Source organism: Bacillus sp. 7894-2 (assembly GCF_002272225.1). Lineage (NCBI taxonomy): Bacteria > Bacillati > Bacillota > Bacilli > Caryophanales > Bacillaceae > Bacillus > Bacillus sp. 7894-2. The sequence goes on along the minus strand of NZ_NPDG01000142.1, from coordinate 53,141 downwards.
AAACCCTTTCCGCCGTTTGGCAGGCGAATTTCATACCAATCATTATTCAGACTGATAATCTCGAAGCTGTCTCCTTTATTTGCTCTATGGACGACACCTGACTGGGTACTCGCTTTTTTTCTAATATTTGATCCGTTATGTAAGATAATTGCAGAACTGCCGTTTATATTTTGCTGAGAGGAGCCGGAGTTCTTTTCGGCTGTTATGTCTATGAACCAGCTTGCCGCCCATCCATAAGAACCAGGCTGATATTCAATCTTTACCCAATTATTAGCTTCTTCAAGAATGGAGAAAGCTTGGCCTTTGGCAACTGAACCAATTGGTTTTCCATTTAACGATGCTTTGTTTCTTACGGTTAAAGTGGTTGCTGTTACAGTGCCGGTTTTTCCGGATGAAGCCTGTTTTGGTTTGCTTTCTGATTGTGAGGATTGAACCGTAATATATTGGCTGCTGATCCATCCTGTATTTCCTGAGAAAGAGATTTCTGTCCAGCTGTTATTTTGAGAAAGTACCGCAACTGTCTCACCCGAATTAAGTTTGCCGATGATGTCACTTTGTAGAGAAGGCTTGTTTCTCACATTTAGAGAGTTTGCCGTGATAGTCCCGGTTTGGCTGATGCCGGATGAACTTTTCTTTCGTGTGCTGCTGAATTTGATAAATTCAGTTGCCACCCATCCATCTCCATATGGAGTTTGAATCTTAACCCAGCTTCCTTCTGTGCTCTTGACCTTATAGGCTGTTCCTTTTTGGATGGTCCCCAGAACGCCGTAACTTGTACCAGGACCCTTTCTCACCCTAAGGCCATCTGTTGTGATAACTGCCTGGGAATTTTCACCTGCCGTTTTTTCTCCGGTCTGATTTGAAGTCAAATTGGAAACAAGCCAGCTTGCGACATAGCCATTTTCCCCCTGAAAATTAATTTTAATCCACTCTCCTTCACGGGAAAGGATGTTAAATTGATCTCCTTTCTGGGCTTGTCCCAGAATGGGGTAGCTTAAACCAGGTCCTTGACGGACGTTAAGATTGCTGGTGGTGATTGTTACAGAACTGTTTTCAGCTTTAACCTGTGTTTCCGTCTGTGTTATGCCGGCAAAAAGCATTAGGCATATCACGAGAATAAGTGGCTTTCTTTTCTTCAACAGGCCGCCTCCTTTCAAAATTAAAATCCTTATTAAAAGAAAAACAAACAAGGTGCCGGCAGTCAAGAGAACTTTGGTCCTAAAATACTTCTCCATCTTGTGCAATATCCCTTCTAATATCGGATTATCATCCATCATTTTTAGCTGGGAAATTAATTTTTCCCTTATGAAACATTTCAACTGAAAATGGCAAGAATAGAACAGACTACATAAAAAAGGGTGAGCACAATGAGATTTGGAGATAAAGGAATGTCTGCACAATCTGGTGAAAATCAGCTGTTTGGGGTGGATTTTCATGATTTTATACAAAAAGAACAGAACTCGAACATGATCGAACTCGCGTCAGAGTTTGGACTATCTCTCAGGGATGTAAGAAAACTGAAAAAAAGGCTGGAACGATCATAGCATGTTTTTAGTCTTGACATTGAAGGAAATGCTCCGTATTATAATATAAATAAAATGACAAAACAATTAAATGTCTAGCTGCAGCGCCAGACCAAGGCGTTCATGCTTTTCGATAATAAACCATTGATGGAGAAGAGTAGTTAAACCCCACATGAAAAGAGAGAGAATGCCGCCCGGCTGAAAGCATTCTCACATGATGATTTAACGAAAGAACACTTCGTAGGTTTCTCTCTGAAAAGGATTCATCTTTAGTAGGAGCTGAACGTTAACAGGCGTTAACTGTAAAAGAGGAAGTCTATTTATAGGCTTCAACTAGGGTGGCACCACGGGAAAAACCAGACTCTCGTCCCTTGTATTTAATATACAAGGAGGCGGGGGTTTTTTTGTTTTTACGATTGCAAATCTGAAATTTCATACATACTTATCATTTTGCATTAGGAGGTAATTTTTATGTCAATTCGAATACCGAGGGGAACGCAGGACATTCTGCCGGGAGAAGTTGAGAAATGGCAATTGATTGAAGAGAAGGCAAGGGAGCTTTGTGAGAAGTTTCAATACCGTGAAATCAGGACACCAATATTCGAACATACAGAATTATTTCTTCGCAGTGTTGGAGATACAACGGATATTGTTCAAAAAGAGATGTACACATTTGAAGACCGCGGCGGCCGCAGTCTGACCCTTCGTCCTGAAGGAACAGCTTCAACTGTAAGATCATTTGTTGAGCATAAAATGCATGGCGATGCAAGCCAGCCTGTAAAGCTTTACTATATGGGGCCTATGTTCCGTTATGAACGCCCACAGGCTGGTCGTTTCCGCCAGTTTGTCCAGTTCGGTGTCGAAGCGATCGGCAGTGCAGATCCGGCAATTGATGCAGAAGTAATTGCACTGGCAATGTCACTTTATAAAAGCATGGGTCTGCAAAAGCTTAAGTTGATTGTGAACAGCCTTGGAGATAAAGAAAGCCGTACTGCACACAGAGAAGCCTTGGTCAACCACTTTAAGCCGCGGATTGGTGAGTTTTGCCAGGATTGCCAGAACCGTCTTGAGAAGAATCCAATGCGCATTCTGGACTGTAAACAAGATCGTGAACATGAACTTATGAAATCTGCTCCATCCATTTTAGATTTTTTAAACGATAATTCCAAAACCTATTTCGAAAAGGTTCAAAAGTATCTAAAGAACCTGGATATTGACTTTACGGTCGATCCGAATCTTGTTCGCGGCCTGGATTACTACAATCATACAGCTTTTGAAATTATGAGTGATTCCGAAGGTTTCGGAGCTATTACTACTCTTTGCGGCGGCGGACGATACAATGGCCTCACTGAGGAAATTGGCGGTCCTGAAGCGCCGGGAATCGGGTTTGCTTTAAGTATTGAGCGATTCATTGCTGCTCTTGAAGCGGAAAAGGTCGATCTGCCTCTTGCTAAGAGCATTGATTGCTACCTTGTCTCCCTTGGAGAGGAAGCTAAGGATTATACAGTCGGCCTTCTTCAAAAACTTCGGATGGCAGGATATTCTGCTGAAAAAGATTATCTTGACAGAAAAATTAAAGCGCAGTTTAAAGCGGCAGACCGCTCGAATGCGAAATTTGTTGCTGTCCTGGGCGAAGATGAACTTAAAGCGAATAAAATTAATGTAAAATCGATGGAATCAGGGGAGCAAACAGAGGTTGAACTTGATTCGTTTATAGAGAAGTTCACAGCACTTTATCAATCATAAACTTGTGTTTACAGGAGGAATTAGTATGTTTGGGCGAACGTATTTTTGCGGGGAAGTAACGGAAAGATCTATTGGAGAAAAAGTAAGCTTAAAAGGCTGGGTGCAAAAACGCCGGGATCTGGGCGGCCTGATTTTTGTCGATCTTCGTGATCGCACTGGCATCGTTCAGGTTGTATTCAATCCGGAAGTATCCCCTGAAGCTCTTGCAGCAGCTGAAAAGATCCGCAATGAATTCGTGCTGGATATAGAGGGAGAAGTAATTGCACGTGAAGATGGCACGATCAATGAGAATCTGAAAACAGGGCGCATTGAGATAAAAGCTGAAAAAGTTACAATCATAAATGAAGCAAAAACACCTCCTTTTGTTATTGGTGATAATGCAGATGTTTCCGAGGATGTCCGTCTTAAATACCGCTATCTGGATTTGAGACGCCCGGTTATGTTTGATACCTTTAAAATGCGTCATCAAGTAACAAAAGCTATGAGGGATTTTCTTGACAGCGAAGGGTTTCTTGATGTAGAAACACCGATCCTAACGAAGAGCACCCCGGAAGGAGCCCGTGATTATTTAGTTCCAAGCCGTGTGCATCCGGGTGAATTCTATGCTCTTCCGCAATCCCCTCAAATCTTTAAGCAGTTATTAATGGTAGGCGGTATTGAACGCTATTACCAAATTGCACGTTGCTTCCGTGATGAAGACCTGCGTGCAGACCGCCAGCCTGAATTTACTCAGGTCGACATCGAAATGAGCTTTATGAGCCAGGAAGAAATCATCGGCCTGATGGAAAACATGATGGAAAAGGTCATGAAAGAAGTAAAAGGCCTGGATGTCCAGCTTCCATTCCCGCGCATGACCTATCAGGAGGCGATGGACCGTTTTGGGTCTGATAAGCCGGATACACGCTTTGGGATGGAATTAACGGATCTGTCGGAAATAGTGAAAGAGTCAAGCTTCAAGGTGTTTGCCGGAGCAGTAGCTTCCGGGGGCCAGGTTAAGGCCATTAATGTGAAAAATGGGGCAGGAAAGTATTCCCGAAAAGATATTGATGCTCTAACAGAGTTTGCAGCTGTATATGGTGCAAAAGGGCTTGCGTGGTTAAAAGCTGAAGAGGACGGATTAAAGGGGCCGATTGCCAAGTTTGTGACTGAAGATGAGCAAACATCATTCTACGCAGCTTTGTCAGTAGAACCAGGAGACTTGCTCCTCTTTGTTGCTGATAAGAAGAGTGTAGTCGCTGATGCACTTGGCGCTCTGCGATTAAAGCTCGGAAAAGAGCTTGAGCTGATTGATCAAAGCAAATTTAATTTCCTTTGGGTTACAGACTGGCCGCTTCTGGAGTACGATGAGGAAGAAGGCCGCTATTATGCAGCCCATCATCCTTTTACAATGCCTGCCAGAGAAGATTTAGATCTTCTTGATAAGGATCCTGCTGGGGTCCGTGCACAAGCATATGACCTTGTGTTAAATGGCTACGAGCTTGGCGGCGGTTCATTGCGTATTTTCGAAAGAGATATTCAGGAGAAAATGTTCAGTGTGCTCGGATTCTCAAAAGAGGAAGCTGTAGAACAGTTTGGATTCCTGCTTGAAGCATTTGAATACGGCACTCCTCCGCATGGCGGTATTGCCCTGGGATTGGACAGACTCGTAATGCTATTGGCCGGCAGAACAAATCTGAGGGATACAATTGCATTCCCTAAAACTGCAAGTGCGAGCTGTGTGCTTACAGAAGCTCCCGGCGAAGTCAGCCAATCGCAGCTAAATGATTTGAATTTAGCACTTAATTTGAAAAAAAGTGAGTAATTTCCTATTTAATGGTTAATTTGCTGAAAAAATTTATTTTTCAGAAAGTTAAACCAGGAAGTTACTCCTGACTTTTAGGGAAACTTCCATATCTCAAGGAAGAAAATGGATATATTTGTCCATATCACCTCCATTTCAGCAGCTTGAAAAAGACAAAATCGTGTGATATGATCATATCAATAAATAAAGAGTCCTGATGTGTTCGTTGTAAAACCTGAAATTTTGACCAACATTATTCCTTCGGGAGTCCGGAGTTTTCCAGCAGCGTAAATGCCTCATGGATGAGGACTTACAAACGCAGGAAATAGGACACCCACCTGCTGAGTGCGGGTTCAAAACGAGGGCATCAACAGCGACGGCACGATTGGGACTCTTTAGTAAATACGACGATAAAAATCCATGCCAGCTCAGGCATGGATTTTTTGTGTCTGTTTATTATGATCACTGCTAAGAAGATTAGTTTTAAATACGATAACGCTGTTAACACTATTGAAGATAAGTTTTGATTTTAGTTTAAAATGCTAATATCATTAATCCCATAGAACTACTTGCTTTAATATTAAAGTATGATATATTCATTATCGGGTATAAGATAAAACATGCTTATTAAATAACATCTGATGGAGTTGATATATATGCTTCACCAATTTTCCAGAAATGAATTGGCTATTGGCAAAGAAGGCCTCGAAAAAATGAAAAATAGTACCGTTGCCGTACTGGGCATTGGAGGAGTTGGTTCCTTTGCAGCGGAAGCATTGGCACGTTCCGGTGTTGGCCGGCTTGTGCTGGTTGATAAAGACGATGTTGATATTACAAATGTGAACAGGCAGGTCATCGCTTTATTATCCACTGTCGGGAAACCAAAGGTGGATTTAATGAAAGACAGAATCAAGGATATCAATCCTGACTGTGAAGTTATTGCTTTGAAAATGTTTTATACGGAAGAAACTTATGAGCAATTCTTTGATTATGGTCTGGACTTTGTAGTTGATGCTTCCGATACAATTGCCTATAAAATTCATCTAATAAAAGAATGCTTGGATAGAGGAATTCCAATGATCTCAAGTATGGGTGCTGCAAATAAGATGGATCCAACCAGGTTCCAGATTGCTGATATCTTTAAAACTCATACCGACCCGATTGCTAAGGTTATCCGCACGCGCCTGAGAAAAGAAGGAATCAGAAAAGGCGTTCCGGTAGTATTTTCCGATGAAAGCCCGATCGTAATCCGGGAAGATGTCCGAAAAACAGTTGGAAAAGATGATGCTGAAATCAGAAAGGCCAAAATGCCGCCATCTTCTAACGCATTTGTTCCTTCTGTTGCTGGTTTAATCATGGCCAGCTATGTAAACAGAGAACTTCTAAGCGATATAAAAATTGCACGTGTAAATGACTGAAAAGAGACCGGCCTTCAGCAGGCCGGTTTTTGCGCGTTTAAATGTCCTGAAATTCCTGCAGTTAATGAACTGCTCTTTTCTCTTCTATGCTGTCATTCTTCAGCAGCTGGTCTGCTTCTTTCAGGATGCATGCCATTTCCTCATATTGCAAAAGGTGATTTTTATATTCCGCTTCTTTTTCATTCAACTTTTTAATTAACTGCTCATATTGAATCTTTAAGTGAACTTGTTCTTCGTGCAGACGTTTATTTTCCTTCATTTGCTCTGGGTTAGGCTTTGTCTTGGCATAGTTTTTTAAAAAGTGTATGACTTGAGCCAAATTGGCTGGCGGAGCAGTATCAGGAGTTTCAGGTGTTTGAGTGCCAGCAGTATTCCTTGAGCTTTTTTCTGATCCATGATCTTCTCTTTTTGTAATGACCATGTTCCATCGATATTGACAGGCTGAAACCGTACGTCCGAGCACTGTACTAGCCTTCTTAAAGGCTGATGCTTTTGAATCGCCATTTGATGTGTATTCAAGTACTGTCTCTTCGAGTAATTGATCCTCTTCCGGCTTCCATAAGTCTTTCCGTTCCTTCATTTCTTTGATCACCTCGAAAATACGATTGTTAGGCTTATCGTCACCTTAATAGATGAAAATATTCCATTCTCAGCCCGTGAAGGGTAAAATAGCAAGGAGCAAATCTAATTTTGATCCCGGCCTTAAAGATGTCTGCAAAACGGACAAAACATTATTAGCTGGGAGGAGGATGAATACATGGATACTCTTGTAGAAATACAGGAAGTGACAAAAGTGATAAAAGGAAAAACAATAATTGATTCTGTCAGCTTTGACGTGAAAAAGGGAGAGGTATTCGGTTTCCTTGGCCCAAACGGTGCAGGTAAAACCACCACTATTCGAATGCTGGTGGGCTTGATCGGCATTACTTCCGGGGACATAAAGATTCTTGGCAGCAGCATTAAAACAGATTTCGAAAAAGCGGTTTCCCATATTGGAGCTATTGTAGAGAATCCTGAGATGTATAAGTTTTTGTCAGGTTATCAAAATCTCATCCATTATGCACGAATGTCAAAAGGAGTGACAAAGGAGAAAATTGATGAGATTGTCGAGCTGGTAGGCCTGACTGATCGTATTCATGATAAAGTGAGGACATACTCGCTTGGAATGAGGCAGAGACTTGGTCTGGCGCAGTGTCTTTTGCATGATCCCAAAATCCTCATTCTGGATGAGCCTACGAATGGGCTTGATCCGGCAGGCATCAGGGAGATTCGGGATCATCTGAGGATGCTTGCGAGAGACAGAGAAATGGCTGTCATTGTTTCAAGCCATTTATTATCTGAAATGGAAATGATGTGCGACAGAATCGGCATTATTCAAAACGGGAAGTTGATTGATGTTCAGCACATCAGTGATTTTGTACAGGGAAAAGAAAAAGTGTATGAAATGGAAGTGGATGACCCTGATATAGCAGAAAGAATGTTAAAAAGTATATACCCCGAATTACCTATACAGACCACTGAAAACAGCGTGATTCTTCCGCTCGTCCGTGAACGCATTCCTGAGATGGTAAAGGAGCTGGTCCGGAAAGATATTAATATTTTTGCTGTCCGTGAAGTAACCAAAACATTGGAAGATCGCTTCCTGGAAGTTACTGAGTACAAGGGAGGTGCCGAACATGCCCGGACTGATTCAAAATGAATGGATGAAGATTTTTAGGCGCCCGGGGACTTTTGTCATGATTGGACTGCTTTTAATCATGACGACTGTTGCAGGCGCTTTTATAAAATATCAGGAAAGCGGTGGGACGGTCCCGGATAATACGGAATGGAAAAGGGGCTTGCAGACTCAAAACGAAAGCTATCAAAAACAGCTTGAAGAGATGGGAGAAACGGTTCCCAGAGATATGAAGGAACAGTATCTGAGGGAGATTGCCCTTAATGAATACCGAATCCAGCATGATATTTCACCGAATGAGGAATACTCTGTCTGGGGATTTGTATCCGATACCTCACAGCTGATTGAATTTGCCGGCCTTTTTACCATCATCATTGCCGGAGGGATTGTGGCAAATGAGTTTAGCTGGGGAACCATCAAACTTCTTTTGATTAGGCCTATCAAAAGAGTGAAAATCCTTGGAGTAAAGTATATTACCGTGATTTTATTCGGTCTGATGCTGCTGGCCGTCCTCTTCGGATATTCAGCACTTCTGGGCGGTCTCCTCTTTGGATTCCCTGAAAAAGCAGTTCCTTATTTATATTATTACAATGGGACAGTGGAAGAGCAAAGCATGGGACTTCATCTGATAGCTTATTATGGCCTTAAATCCATAAATATGCTTATGCTTGCAACCATGGCTTTTATGATTTCGGCAGTTTTCAGGAATAGCTCTCTGGCAATAGGACTTTCGCTGTTTCTGATGTTTATGGGAGGACAAGTCACAAGACTGATAGCCATGAAGTATGATTGGGCAAAGTACAGCCTTTTTGCCAATACAGATCTTCTTCAATATTTTGAGGGAGTGCCAATGGTTCAGGGAATGACACTTGGATTTTCGATCATGATTATTTTTATCTACTTCCTGCTTTTCCAGGTGCTTGCATTTTATGTATTTAATAAAAGAGATGTTTCTGCTTAGTAAATAAGAGAAGGTCTGGCATCGCTGCCAGACCTTTTGCTATTTACGGAGTTTTTCATAAATCGATGCTAATGCCTGTTCAAATTTGCCTGTTTTCTTAGGCTGATAGTATACCTTGTTTTTTATTCTGTCCGGTAAGTACTGCTGTTTGACCCAGCCTGTTTCGTAATCGTGAGGGTACAGATAGCCGGTGCCTCTTCCAAGCTCTGTGGCTCCTTTGTAGTGGGCGTCCTTCAAATGATCGGGGACTTCACCGCTTTTGCCTGCCCGAATGTCTGCAATGGCAGAATCCAAAGCTTTGTATGCAGAATTGGATTTTGGAGATAAGCAAAGCTCTATGACCGCATTTGCAAGCGGTATCCTTGCTTCCGGAAATCCAATTCTTTCGGCTGTTTCAACGGCTGCGAGAGTTCTGGCACCGGCTTGGGGTGATGCAAGGCCGATATCTTCATAGGCAATAACCAGCAGTCTTCTGCTTATACTCTGCAGATCGCCTGCTTCAATTAATCTGCCCAAATAGTGAAGCGCAGCATTTACGTCGCTTCCGCGGATAGACTTTTGAAAACCGGATAATACATCGTAATGGGCATCCCCATCTTTATCGTGTGTAAAGCTTTTGCGCTGAATGCATTCCTCGGCAACAGACAAGTCAATTTTAATGATGCCTTCTTCATCCTCATTTGTTGAAAGTACAGCCAGTTCCAAGGCATTAAGGGAGCTTCTGACATCGCCATTCGAAGCGGTGGCCAGATGAGTTAGAGCTTCTTCGGTAACATCGGTTTGTTTATTGCCAAGGCCCCGTTCCTTATCCTGCAAGGCTCTTGCCAGTGCTTTTTTTATTTCATCTGCAGACAGAGACTTCAGTTCGAAAATTTGACACCGGCTTCTGATCGCAGGATTTATTGCATGATATGGGTTGCTGGTTGTGGCGCCAATTAAAGTGATGCTGCCATTTTCCAGATAGGGAAGCAGAAAGTCCTGTTTGCCTTTATCAAGCCTATGGACTTCATCCAGAAGCAGAATGACTTTACCCGACATTTTTGCCTCTGCCGCTACCACTTCCATATCTTTTTTATTATTAGTCACTGCATTTAAAGTGCGGAAAGCATATTTGGTGCTTCCAGCAATGGCACTTGCAATAGACGTCTTGCCTATGCCTGGAGGCCCGTACAGAATCATCGATGAGAGCTGCTTAGCCTGCACCATGCGATAAATAATTTTTCCTTCTGAAACAAGATGCTCCTGGCCGATGATTTCATCTATCGTTCTCGGCCTCATCCGGAATGCAAGAGGTTTAATGTTCAAAGTTATCACTCCAGCCTTTTGCCGGCAGTTTGCAGTCTGCCTATCAATTTTCAGCAAAGCTTCCGCTTTCTATTTAAGATACCATAACATTTCCTGCTGTAAAATCAATTAGACCGCCATTGCAAGCGTACGGGATTCAATCCCTCGCGCACCTTTTCTCCGTGAAATATGCTATAATGTCAAAAGTCTATAATCTTACTAAGGATTTAACATTTCATATATAATGAAGCCGATTATTTTAAGGGAATTCGGCAGCCAGGCGAATTGCCGGGGCAGCTTTACAGTATTGTGAAGCTTTAATTGACCGTTTTTTGGAAAAGCTTAATAGAAAAGGATAAATCGTTGCGATTAAAATGCTCTAAGAAAAGGATAGAGGTGCAAGCTGATGAAAATATCTACTAAAGGCCGTTATGGTTTAACTATAATGATTGAATTAGCTAAAAAGCATGGGGAAGGTCCCACTTCATTAAAATCGATTGCCCAGACCAATGACCTGTCTGAGCACTACCTGGAGCAGCTTATTGCTCCGCTTCGGAACGCCGGGCTTGTTAAAAGCATCCGCGGTGCATACGGCGGATATATTTTAGGCAATGAGCCGGCAAAGATTACCGCCGGGGATATCATCAGAGTTCTGGAAGGACCGATCAGTCCAGTGGAAGGAATTGAAGATGAGGAGCCTGCAAAGAGGGAACTGTGGATGCGAATTCGTGATGCAGTGAAAGATGTGCTTGATAACACAACGTTAGAAGATCTTGCCAGCCATACAGATACCGGAGAATCGGATGCTTATATGTTTTATATTTAGGCCTTAATCATAGAATAATTTTCGTGGAAAATACAAGCAGCAGGATGAAATGAAGTAGGTGAACTAATTTGGAAAGAATATACCTTGACCATGCAGCAACTTCTCCAATGCATCCGGAAGTGATTGAACGGATGACTGAAGTCATGAAATCTGAATATGGAAATCCCTCAAGCATCCATTATTTCGGGAGGAGTGCACGCCACATTGTCGATGAAGCAAGATCTGCTTTAGCAAACAGTATTGGTGCAAAAGCCAATGATATTATTTTTACAGGCGGCGGAACAGAAGCTGATAATCATGCGATTTTTGGAACGGCTGAATCCTGCCGCCATATGGGCAAACACATTATCACAACTCAAATTGAACATCATGCGGTTTTGCATGCATGTGAGGAGCTTGAAAGACAGGGGTTTGAGGTAACGTATTTGCCTGTTGATCCAAATGGGCGTGTTTCGGTAAAGGACGTAGAAGATGCTTTGCGTGAGGATACAATACTCGTAACGATCATGTACGGAAATAATGAAATAGGGTCTCTTCAGCCGATTAAGGAAATAGGCGGGTTATTGGCAGAGCATCCTGCCAAATTCCATACTGATGCTGTTCAGGCATATGGGCTTGAAAAAATTGATGTGCAGGAATTGAGAGTGGATTTGCTTTCCGTCTCCGCCCATAAAATAAATGGCCCAAAAGGGATCGGATTTTTATATGCCCATCCTGATGTGAAGCTTTCTTCACGGCTATTTGGCGGTGAACAAGAAAGGAAGCGCCGGGCAGGAACGGAAAATGTTCCTTCTATTGCAGGCTTCCAGGAGGCTGTCCGGATCACTCAGAAGGAAATGGAAGCTAAGCGGGAAGAACTGCATTCTTTTAAGATGCTGTTCATGGATAAACTGAAACAGGAAGATGCTGTTTTTGAACTGAACGGATTGCTTGATTATTCCCTTCCTCATGTTTTAAACTTAAGCTTTCCCGGAACAAATGTTGAAGCCATGCTGGTTAACCTTGATTTGGCTGGAATAGCAGCATCAAGCGGATCGGCCTGTACTGCAGGCTCCATCGATCCATCCCACGTCCTTGTCAGCATGTTTGGAAAAGGTTCAGACAAACTGCAAAATTCCATCCGTTTCAGCTTCGGCCTCTTTAATACAAAAGAACAAGTCGAACAAGCAGCAATACAAACAGCTAAAATCGTGAAACGGCTGGCTAAATAGATTAAGATATTGGAAACATGCATTAGGATGAACATGATTCTTAAGAAATTGCTTTTAATTTGTCACTAAGTTTTTACACTGAGTTGATTGGAGCGGAGGGCACTTGACTCCTGAGGGAAGTGAGAGAAGTGCGAGACCCCACAGGCGGAGCCGAGGAGGCTCGCATCTCTCCCCGCGGAAAGCAAGTGTCCGCAGCGGAAATCAACGGACAGAATTATGAGTGAGGAATAGAGGTGAAATAGATGAACAAAGATCCAAAGGATACCCGGGTAGTGGTTGGTATGTCCGGAGGCGTTGATTCTTCTGTGGCGGCCCTGCTTTTGAAAGAACAGGGTTACGATGTAATCGGCATCTTCATGAAAAACTGGGATGATACAGACGAAAATGGTGTTTGTACCGCTACAGAGGACTACAATGATGTCATCCGGGTATGCAACCAAATCGGCATCCCATATTACGCAGTCAACTTCGAAAAGCAATATTGGGATAAAGTATTTACCTACTTCCTTGAAGAATACAAGGCAGGGCGGACACCTAATCCTGATGTTATGTGTAATAAAGAAATTAAATTTAAGGCATTCCTTGAACATGCTGTGAACCTCGGCGCCGACTATCTGGCGACAGGACACTATGCGCGTGTGGAATTCAGGGATGGCGAATACAAAATGCTGAGAGGCCTTGATGATAACAAGGACCAAACCTATTTCCTGAACCAGTTGACACAGGAGCAGCTTGAGAAAGTGATGTTCCCAATTGGCGACATTGAAAAATCAAAAGTTCGTGAACTTGCAAAAGATGCCGGTTTGGCAACTGCAGCAAAGAAAGACAGTACGGGAATCTGCTTTATTGGTGAGCGCAACTTCAAGGAGTTTCTTGGGAATTACCTTCCGGCACAGCCCGGAAACATGGAAACTATGGACGGAAAAGTTGTCGGCAAGCATGATGGCCTTATGTACTATACCATCGGACAGCGGCATGGACTTGGCATTGGCGGAGCAGGTGAACCCTGGTTTGCCATCGGTAAAGACCTGAAGAGAAATGTCTTGTATGTCGGACAAGGCTTCCACAATGAAATGCTCTATTCAGACTCCATTATTGCTGTTAATAGCAGCTGGGTAACAAATTCAGAAATGCCGCAGGAATTTGAATGTACGGCTAAGTTCCGATATCGTCAGGCTGACAGCAGGGTAAAGGTTCAAATACTTGAAGATGGCAAGGTCAAAGTTGCTTTTGAGGAGCCAATTCGGGCTGTTACCCCTGGTCAGGCGGTTGTCTTTTATAATGGAGACGAGTGCCTTGGCGGAGGAACAATTGATGAAATATTCAAGGATGGCAAACAGCTGGATTATGTAGGTTAAGAAAAGATGGACCCCGATTCCTATCAAAGGATCGGGGTTTTATTACGGGAATAGAAGGCAGCGGAAAAGGTGAATTCAAATATGCTATACTTTGATTTGAATGGAGTGATGAATAATGGATAAAAACCAAATGGGTATTCAATATATGCAAGAAGGAAAATGGGAGGAAGCAGCGAAGGTTTTTATGGAAGCAATTGAAGAGAATCCTTCAGATCCTGTTTCCTATATTAACTTTGGAAATGTGCTATCAGCTGTAGGTGAAAACGAAAAAGCGCTGAAGTTCTATGAGAAAGCAATCGGACTTGATGAAAATGCAGGTGCTGCTTACTACAGTGCCGGAAATTTATATTATGAATTACAGCAGTTTGATGAAGCTAAAAAGATGTTTGAAACTGCATTGCAAAAAGGGCTGGAAACTGCAGATAATTTCTTCATGCTTGGCATGTCCCTAATAGCCCTTGACCAGGGAAGACTGGCTTTGCCTTATTTGCAGAGAAGTGCGGAGCTGAATGAAAATGACGCCGAAGCGCATTTCCAATATGGATTATGCCTGGCACAGCAGGAATACATTGATGAAGCGATCAGGCAGATGAAAAAGTGCATCGAAATTGAGCCGGAGCATGCAGATGCTTACTACAATCTTGGAGTAGCATATGGATTTAAGGAAGACGATAATGAAGCACTTGCTTACTTCAATAAGGCACTGGAAATTCAGCCGGACCATATGCTTGCGGGCTACGGAAAAAAGCTGATTGAAAAGGGCGGCAGCGAATTGAATTAAAGTTGTTTTTAGGGGAGGGAATGGAAATGGAAAAACAGGATTCCATGGATCTTTTTGCCGAACAGGGGAAGTTCATAAAGGGCAGACATCTGGTCACTATCTTTCATAATGAGCAAAACTTATATACGGTTGTGCGCATTAGGGTTGATGAAACGAATGACTCTTATGATGAAAAAGAAGCAGTCATTACCGGCTATCTGCCAAAGATGCATGAGCATGAAACCTATATTTTTTATGGTGAATTCAAAGACCACCCTAAGTTCGGCATCCAATTCCATGCAAGCCATTACAGGAAAGATCTTCCCCAGACGAAACAAGGCGTAGCCAATTATTTATCAAGTGAATTATTTAAAGGGATTGGCAAGAAAACAGCCGAGCAAATCGTGGAGACACTTGGAGAAGATGCGATTACTCGTATTCTAAATCAGCCGTCCCTGCTCGATAATGTTCCCAAGCTGTCACCTGAAAAAGCTAAATTGCTTTACGATACGCTGATGGAACACCAGGGCCTTGAGCAAGCCATGATCGCACTGAATCAATATGGCTTTGGCCCGCAGCTTTCCATGAGAATTTACCAGGTCTATAAAGAAACGACAATTGAAGTCGTTCAAAATAATCCTTATAAGCTGGTTGAGGATATAGAAGGGGTCGGATTTGGCCGTGCTGACGAACTGGGATATCAAATCGGAATATCAGGCAATCATCCTGACCGTATAAAAGCTGCCTGCCTCTACATATTGGAAACGGAGAGCATGCAGGCAGGCCATGTTTATATTGAAGCAAAGCCTCTTTTGCAAAGTGTGAAGAAGCTGCTGGAGGAAAATAAGCGTGATTTGATTGAATACAAGGATATTTCCAATGAACTGATTAAGCTTGAAGAGGAAGGGAAGATCATGGCTGAAGGCCAGAAAATTTTCCTTCCATCTCTTTATT
The DNA here is from genome assembly GCF_002272225.1 of Bacillus sp. 7894-2. Taxonomy (NCBI): domain Bacteria; kingdom Bacillati; phylum Bacillota; class Bacilli; order Caryophanales; family Bacillaceae; genus Bacillus; species Bacillus sp. 7894-2. The sequence goes on along the minus strand of NZ_NPDG01000142.1, from coordinate 37,645 downwards.
TTTCCGAAAAGGGACTAGTAACCAATATTAAGCGGATTCTAAATCAAACCCAGTATGATGAACAGTTCCCGGAGTCTGAATTTCTTTTGGCCCTTGGGAATTTGGAGGAACGTCTGGGTGTCCAATATGCCCCAACTCAAAAGGAAGCCATTCAAACAGCTCTTATGTCTCCTATGCTAATATTGACCGGCGGGCCGGGGACAGGAAAAACAACCGTTATTAAGGGGATTGTTGAGTTATATGCCGAGCTGCATGGCTGCTCCCTGGAACCCAAAGATTATAAAAAGGAAGAACCCTTTCCCTTCCTGCTGGCAGCCCCTACAGGAAGAGCTGCAAAACGGATGGCAGAATCAACAGGGCTTCCCGCAGTAACAATACACCGCCTTCTTGGCTGGAATGGTTCTGAAGGATTTGACCGGCACGAGGAAAGTCCATTAGAAGGCAGGATTTTAATCGTAGATGAAACATCAATGGTTGATATTTGGCTGGCAAATCAGCTTTTCAAAGCACTTCCTGGAAATATGCAGGTGATCTTGGTTGGTGATGAAGACCAGCTGCCATCAGTGGGTCCCGGCCAGGTTTTGAAGGATCTTTTGCGCTCAGAACGCATTCCAACAGTCCGTTTAACAGATATATACAGGCAGGCTGAAGGATCCTCAATTATTGAACTGGCACATGAAATGAAAAAAGGCAAGCTTCCTGCGAACATCTCTGCACAGCAATCTGATCGTTCATTTATCAAATGCCAGCCGGGCCAAATTGCTGATGTTGTTGAAAAAGTTGTCCTGAATGCCAAAAAGAAAGGTTATTCTTCTAAAGATATTCAGGTGCTGGCCCCAATGTACCGCGGACCTGCTGGCATCGACAGACTAAACGAAATACTGCAGGAAATACTGAATCCAAATCCCGATGGATCGAGGAAAGAGCTGTCCTTTGGTGATGTGAAATACAGAATTGGCGATAAGGTCCTTCAGCTTGTCAACCAGCCTGAGAACAATGTTTTTAACGGGGATATGGGTGAAATTGTTTCTATTTTTTTCGCAAAGGAAAATACGGAAAAACAGGATATGATTGTTGTATCCTTTGATGGGGCGGAAGCTACATATACAAAGCAGGATCTAAACCAGATCACTCATGCCTACTGCTGCTCTGTCCATAAATCCCAGGGTAGTGAATTTCCGATCGTCATTATGCCTGTTGTTAAAAGCTATTACAGGATGCTTAGAAGAAATCTCCTTTATACTGCCATTACCCGCAGCAGACAATTTTTGATATTGTGCGGTGAAGAAGATGCATTGAAAATCGGTGTGGAACGTGCGGATGAACAGGCCCGCCTGACCACTCTTTCTGAAAAGCTGAGAGATGCAATCCTGTTTAATGATGAAACAGAGCTTGAAGATACAGCTGAGTCTTCTCTTACGGAAACACTTTCTCTCGAAGAAAAGCTTCTTCAAGCCGATCCAATGATAGGAATGGGAAATATAACACCGTATGATTTTTTGGAAAAAGAATATAGCTAAGAAGAGCAGTCTACAATAAAAGACTGTTCTTTTTGTTTATCTCAGCAATAGACATGCATGCAATTTGGCGGTTTAATCTAAATATATAAAGGAGAGATAAATGTGGAAAAGAAAAGCAGAACTTCTCTTCTCAATCTCCATGGAGTAAAACGACGCAGACAGCCGCGGCAGGACTATGAGTTCTCAGAGGAGCTGTCAGACGGCGGGGAGCGCAGCGAGCGTTTTAATAAGCCAAGGTATAGCAGAAAGTAGGCTTATGCAGGCTTTCTAATCCGTTCTTAACAATACTTTTTGGATCCCATGGCAATGGTTTTCCGTTATGTTTTTTTCGGGAAAGTGAAAACTATAAATGTTCGGGAAGGCGGGATTCTCTTTGCGGACATTTTCTTTATTAAAAGGCCTGCCGGTTTTTGAGTTAAAAACCGGCAATAAAGCAGGCGATATCTGTGATTTATCCATTTCTGGAACCGGAAAAGTTCAGGGATTACTGCTGCGAAAGGGCGCATTTCTGAAAAAAAACTATATCATCAATATTGAAGACGTGGCATCTTTCGGCTGGGATGGAGTGATGATTGAAGATACCTCTGTTCTGCAGGCAATTCCTAAACATGATGATTATACATGCGAGACCCATAACCGGTTAACCGGCAAAATGATTATGAGCCGGGAAGGAGAACGGCTTGGTTTGCTTGAGGATGTATACTTTAAGGAAGAATTGGGCACGATTGTAGGGTACGAACTGTCGGATGGCTTCTTTTCAGATGTGCTGGAAGGAAAACGTGTCATAAAAACCGATGACCCGCCTGCAATTGGAAAAGACGCCATAATTGTAAATGTAAAATAGTGAGGTGTCTTTTTCGTGCTGAAATGTCCAAATTGCCAGAGTAAAGATATTGGTAAAATCGGGATTAACCAATATTATTGCTGGAGTTGCTTTATTGAACTTTCCTTGTCCAAAGGGATCATTAACACCCATCAAGTAGAGGAAGATGGTACGCTCAGTTCCCTTGATGATTTATTTGAAGAAGAAGAGCGCCGGTTTCTTTCGTAAGAATTAACGGAAGAGGTGAGCCAGTTATGAACAAAATATTAACCTCTGCAATGATGCTTGGGGCAGGCATGGCTGCTTATAATTATGCCCAAAAGAATAATATGATATCAGGCCGAAAAATGAAACGTATCCAGAAAAGAATAACCAAAGCTTTATTTTAAATGATCAAGGCTGGTTCTTAAAAAAGGGCCAGCTTTTTTTCGCAGTTTCATGGTATTCATAATGAGTAAGATGCATAATTCCCATGGAAGCTATCACAATAAATATAAGGAGGGAGGCATATTGAATATTCAAATGAAATGGTACTACAGGCTTGGATTTCTGCTTCTCTTGTTTATTGTGATTTTAGTGTTCCTAAAGCTCCAGGCATTATGGATGCCCCTTCTGGAAATCGTATTTGCCGTATTCATTCCTTTTATCATTGGGGCATTTATTACATATCTTCTTCACCCGATCGTGGAAAAATTGCATGAAACGGGCCTTCACAGAGGACTTGCCGTTTTTATTATTTATTTTTTGTTCTTCGGGGGAATTGGCCTTACCCTGTATAAAGGGATTCCGGCTTTTATTCATCAATTGCGTGATTTGGCGGAAAATGCACCTCACTTTGCAAATCAGTACCGCGGATGGATCGACACGATTCAGAGTAAAACATCAACATGGCCTGATGGCCTGCAGACCAGGATTGATGATGTTATTGCAGCTGTAGAGCAGCGGCTGAATAATCTTTTGTCGAAGGTAATCACATTTTTTCTTAATGTATTGAACTATGCTGTGATTATCGCAGTTATCCCCTTCATCTCCTTTTATCTTCTTAAAGATTTTTCGATTATGAAAAGAGCTGCCTGGTATTTGACTCCAAGAAAATGGAGGAAGGAAGGCGTGTTATTCTTAAGAGATATAGATAAGTCCCTCGGAAGCTATATCAGAGGCCAGCTTCTGGTATGTGCAGCCATTGGAGCCATTTCTTCTCTGCTGTTCTGGGCTTTTGATATGCGCTATCCTCTTTTGCTGGGCACTATAATAGGTGTTACCAATGTAATTCCTTATTTTGGTCCAATTATCGGAGCGGTCCCGGCTGTGATCATTGCTTCAGCTTTATCGGTTAAAATGGTCGTAATAACAATTGGGATTATTATGGTTCTTCAATTCCTTGAGGGAAATATCCTATCACCCCTGATTGTTGGAAAAAGTCTTCATATGCACCCTCTTCTCATTATGCTTGCACTGCTGGCGGGCGGAGAAGCTGGAGGGATATTGGGCCTGATTATTGCAGTTCCGATTTTAGCTGTCATTAAAGTAAGTATCATACATGCAAAAAAACACTTTTCAAAAAATAAACAGCCAAAAATCAGCGGAACCTCATCCTGATGTTGACAACAATAAAGGTAAATCGCTATAATGCGTCTATAAAGCTATATATTAAACATTTTGACGGAATGAGTATGTTATAGGCCATCTGCGTGAATGCATTGCTGCATTCATAAAAGAGAGGGAGTTCCATGGCTGAAAGAACTTCCAGATGAAGGATAACAGAAAGCTAATCCTGAGTGCAGCTAATCCCTGCCGTATTTCCGCGTTAAGGATCTGAGAGATGGGAGATTGCCTATGAAACGGCATTATTCATTTAACTTCCATAATCAGGGTGGTACCGCGAGCAAGCTCTCGTCCCTGTCCAGGGATGAGGGCTTTTTTTGTTGTTTTCAAAGGTTTTTACATATTTTAGGAGGTTGGTTAGAATGAAACAATTATCAGGTGCTGAAATACGCCGAATGTTCCTAGATTTCTTTAAGGAGAAAGAACACGCTGTTGAACCGAGCGCATCCCTCGTTCCGCACGAAGATCCTTCCCTGCTCTGGATTAATAGTGGTGTCGCCACTCTGAAAAAATATTTTGACGGCCGTGTCATCCCTGAGAACCCGAGGATTACAAATGCCCAAAAATCCATACGTACCAACGATATCGAAAATGTCGGCAAAACAGCAAGGCACCATACATTTTTTGAAATGCTGGGCAACTTCTCAATTGGTGATTACTTTAAAGAAGAAGCAATCGTCTGGGCTTGGGAGTTCTTGACTGATGAAAAATGGATCGGTTTTGAAGAAGAAAAGCTTTCTGTTACAATTCACCCCGAAGATGATGAAGCTTTTAACATCTGGCGGGAAAAAGTGGGCGTGCCTGAGGAGAGAATTATCCGCCTGGAAGGAAACTTCTGGGACATCGGAGAAGGCCCAAGTGGTCCAAATACAGAAATCTTCTATGACCGCGGTCCTGAATATGGAAATGACCCAGGAGATCCTGAACTATATCCCGGCGGTGAAAACGATCGCTATTTAGAAGTCTGGAACCTTGTGTTTTCTGAATTCAACCATAATCCTGATGGCACTTATACGCCGCTTCCTAAGAAAAATATTGATACCGGGATGGGGCTTGAGCGGATGGCATCTGTCGTTCAAAATGTTCCTACTAACTTTGATACAGACTTATTTATGCCGATTATCCGGGGAACAGAAGAAATTTCAGGCCGGAAATATGGAGCATCAAATGAAACGGATGTTGCATTTAAAGTTATTGCTGACCATATCCGCACAGTGGCATTTGCAGTGGGTGACGGTGCGCTGCCTTCTAATGAAGGACGGGGCTATGTATTAAGAAGATTGCTTCGACGTGCTGTCAGATATGCCAAACAAATCAATATAAACAAGCCATTTATGTATGAATTGGTGCCAGTGGTAGGAGAAATTATGCATGATTTCTATCCGGAGGTAAAAGAAAAAACAGAATTTATTCAAAAGGTCATCAAAAACGAAGAAGAACGTTTCCATGAAACACTTCATGAAGGTCTTGCCATTCTTTCATCTGTTATCAAGAAAGAAAAGGAAAAAGGCAGCGATACGATTCAGGGTGAAGACGTTTTCCGTCTTTATGATACGTACGGATTCCCTGTTGAGTTAACAGAGGAATATGCTGAAGAAGAAGGTATGAAAGTGGATCATGCCGGATTTGAAAAGGAAATGGAAGGACAGCGAGAGCGTGCACGTTCAGCACGTCAGGATGTAGATTCCATGCAGATTCAGGGCGGTGTGTTAGGAGAGCTGAAAACCGAAAGCAAATTTGTCGGATATGATAAGCTTCAGACAGAAGCCAGAATAGCTGCAATTGTGAAGGATGGGCAATTAATTGAGGAAGCTCATGCTGGAGAGGAGATTCAGCTGATCCTGAATGAAACACCATTTTACGCAGAGAGCGGCGGACAGATTGCTGACCAGGGAACTCTTGAGGCAGAAGGATTAAAGGTTTCCATTAAGGATGTTCAAAAAGCTCCGAATGGACAAAACCTTCATAGAGCTGTCGTTGAAAAAGGAAAGCTGAAGGCAGAAGCATCTGTACTGGCTGCTGTAAATGAGCAAATCCGTTCAAAGGTAATCAAAAATCATACTGCAACTCACTTGCTTCATCAAGCTTTAAAGGATGTTTTGGGAGGCCATGTTAACCAGGCTGGTTCTCTAGTAGGCCCGGATCGTCTGCGTTTTGACTTCTCTCATTTTGGGCAAATTACTTCTGAAGAGCTTGAGAAAATTGAAGCGATTGTCAACGAACAAATTTGGCAAAGCCTTGAAGTTGAAATCAACTACAAGGACATTGAAGAGGCAAAGGCAATGGGGGCTATGGCTCTATTTGGTGAGAAATATGGCAAGATTGTCCGGGTCGTTCAAGTTGGTGATTACAGTCTTGAGCTTTGCGGCGGATGCCATGTTCCGAATACTGCTTCCATCGGATTGTTCAAGATCCAATCGGAAAGCGGAATTGGCGCTGGAACTCGCAGAATAGAAGCAGTAACTGGCGAATCTGCATACAAGCTAATGAATGACCAGATTACTGTATTAAAAGAAGCATCAGGCAAATTAAAGACCAATCCAAAAGATTTGTCCGCAAGAATTGATGTGCTTCTTGGAGAAATGAAGCAGCTGCAGCGTGAAAACGAATCTTTAGCAGCAAAATTGGGCAATATTGAAGCAGGGAGCCTGGTATCAAAGGCAAAAGAAGTCAATGGCATTACCGTTCTTGCTGAAAAGGTCCAGGCATCAGACATGAATAACCTGCGCAATATGGCTGACGATTTAAAACAAAAACTCGGATCTGCAGTTGTTGTATTAGGCAGTATAAACGAGGGAAAAGTGAATATTATTGCCGGGGTGACAGATGATTTGATTAAAAAAGGCTTCCATGCGGGCAAAGCGGTCAAAGAAGTTGCTGCAAAATGCGGAGGCGGAGGCGGAGGCCGTCCGGACATGGCTCAGGCTGGCGGAAAAGACCCGGAAAAACTTGAAAGTGCTCTGCAATTTGTAGAAGAATGGGTTAAATCCGTTTGATATCCCTGTAAAGTAGTGTAAAATGGAGATAACCAAGAGAGATTGTTCATCATCAGGAAGTAACAGCTTGTTCTTCACCATGTTTTCCTGTCAGGAACAAGATCATTTATTGATCGCTCTGATTTTTCAGGCGGCAGGCCAAACAGTTATGAAGAGGGGGACAAGCTGGTAATGACCCGGATTTAATCCGGCAAATATAAGCTATCCTATCCTTCATGCAGAAAAGCGAGGTGTAAGATATGAGCTCATTTGACAAAACAATGAGGTTTAACTTTCCTGAAGAACCAATCGAACAGGATGTGAATGAAGTTCTGTTTCAAGTTTATGGCGCCCTCCAGGAAAAAGGGTATAATCCTATAAATCAAATTGTCGGTTATCTGCTGTCCGGGGATCCGGCTTACATTCCCCGCCATAAGGATGCACGCAATATCATCCGTAAACTTGAACGGGATGAGATCATCGAAGAATTGGTTAAATCATACTTAAAACAGCAGCGTGAGGGGTAAACATGCGGACTATGGGACTGGATGTCGGCTCTAAGACAGTCGGCGTCGCTCTAAGCGATGCGTTCGGATGGACAGCGCAGGGCTTGGAAACCATCAAAATCAACGAGGAAGAAAAAGAGTTTGGTTTTGAAAGAATTGGTGAAATAATAAAAGAGCATGAAGTCAGTAAGATTGTTGTCGGCTTGCCTAAAAACATGAACGGAACCATTGGCCCACGCGGTGAAGCCAGCCAGTTCTTTGCTTCAGAGCTGGAGAAGCTATTTGGCCTTCCGGTCGTATTGTGGGACGAGCGTCTCTCAACAATGGCAGCTGAAAGAGTTTTGCTTGAAGCGGATGTCAGCCGCAAGAAACGGAAAAAAGTCATTGATAAAATGGCAGCCGTAATGATTTTACAAGGCTTTTTAAATAGCCAAATTTAATGAGGTGAACAGAAATGAACCATGGAGATAACAACATTACTGTAATTGACGAGGAAGGCAACGAGCAGCTTTGCGAAGTATTGTTCACGTTTGATTCGGAAGAATTCGGCAAGTCATATGTCCTATACTACCCAGTGGGGGCAGATGAAAATGATGATGAAGAAATTGAAATTCACGCATCAGCATTCAGCCCAAGCGAAGACAGCAAGGATGGCGAACTGCAGCCAATCGAGACAGAAGAGGAATGGGATCTAATTGAAGAAATGCTAAACACATTCCTTGAAGAGCAGGAAGATTAATTAAACTGGCCCCCGGGCCAGTTTTTTATTTGCTCTTTTTTCGGCTGGAGCTGAATAACCGAAAGTGCAAATTGTGGAAAAAAATGGCGAATCCTTTTGGTTTTTGTAATATCCTGCGACTTACAAAAGAAAATATAGTATAATAAGCCCGTGATGTCTCAGAAACAAAAAGAAAATACGAGTTCTTAGGCCAGTTGGCAAAATAACCTGCTAGTAAATTTCCAAGGAAGCCAACGTCTTTTTAACGGGGGGATATGTGATGTCGGCAGACGATCAAAAAGGGAAAAAAGAAATAATACGGGAAAAAATGATTGAGCGCCAAGGCGAAGCAAAAGTAGTCCGTAAAATTGTACTGATAGTTGCAATCATATTATTAATCTCAGCTGCTGCAGTGCTCGGCGGCGGATATTTTTATATTAATTCAGCTTTAAAGCCTGTTGATCCCGATAATAATAAGCCGAAAAAAGTAGAAATACCAATCGGGTCATCTGTGACGGGAATCGGCACTGTTCTTGAAGAAAATGGAATTATCAGGGATGCACGTGTATTTAAATATTATGTGAAATTTAAAAATGAAGCTGGGTTCATGGCAGGAGAATATGAATTAAAGCCTTCCATGAATATGAAGGAGATCCTTGATAGCTTGAAAACAGGTAAGGTAATGGAAGAAGTAGCTTTCAAGATCACCATTCCAGAGGGAAAACAGCTTGAGCAGATAGCGGGAATCATTGCAGAAAAAACTGAAAAAAATCCTGAAGATGTCTTGAAAAAACTTAATGAAGAAGCTTTTATTAAATCTTTAATGGCAGAATATCCTGATTTGCTTACAAAGGAAATCCTGGGTGAGAATATTAAATATCCTCTTGAGGGATATCTATTCCCGGCAACCTATCCTTTTTACAAAGAAGATCCGACTATAGAGGAAATTGTTAAAGTTATGCTTGATAAAACGGCTTCAGTTGTTAAAGAGTATAGCGGTGATATGGATAAGCGGGAATATACTCCGCACAAATTATTGACAATGGCATCGCTCATAGAGGAAGAAGCAACGGCGAAAGTAGACCGTGATCAGATTGCGAGTGTTTTCTACAACCGGATTGACACAGGGATGCCACTCCAGACAGATCCAACTGTCCTGTATGCACATGGTGAACATAAATCAAGGGTCCTATATAAAGACTTAGAGATCGACTCACCATACAACACATATAAGTACCCTGGACTGACGCCCGGGCCAATTTCAAATGCAGGAGTTTCCTCAATTGAAGCAGCATTGGTTCCTGCAGAAACAGATTACCTTTACTTCCTTGCTACATCAACAGGAGAAGTTCTTTTCTCGAAGACACTGGATGAGCATAATCAAAAAAAAGCACAGCATATCTCAAATAATTAAATTAGTAAAAGGGGAATGTGCAGATATAGCATTCCCCTTTTACTTATGGTAAAATAGATCAGGTGTTTTATATTTCTTCGCGATAGCGTAAATCACGGACAAGCATGGATACAGGCTCATCTAAGCCGGAATGCAGCACAGCGCATTTTCACATCCTATCTGTGAACGCTATTTTTTCATGTCTAAATAGAAAAGCGGCTGAGACCTGAGTTTCTCTCAGATCCGCAGCTTGACAATAAAATTCCATCTGATTGAGGTGATGCCAGCTTGATGAACGATAAGCTGCATGCATATATAGAGGAAATAATACCTGGGAGACCCCAGTTGCTGGATAAAATGGAGCAGTACGCCAAAGAGCACAATGTTCCAATTATGGAGCTGGCAGGAATCGAAGCGATGCTTCAGCTTTTGCGCATTCAAAAACCGAAAATGATACTCGAAGTAGGCACGGCAATCGGTTATTCAGCACTCAGAATGGCCTTCACAGTTCCTGAATCGAAAATTGTTACGATTGAACGCGATGTGGAACGTTACCAGCTTGCCGAAAAGTATATAGAAGAAGCCGGGAAAAAAGAGCAAATCATCATCATTAAGGGAGATGCCCTGGAAGTCGAGGAAGACGTTGAAAAGCACGGACCTTATGATGCTATATTTATTGATGCAGCAAAAGGCCAATATCAGCGGTTCTTTGAAATCTACTCACGATTTCTCTCAGATGGCGGCGTGATTATTACAGATAATGTCCTTTTCAAAGGCCTTGTGTGTGAATCAAATATAGAAAATAAACGTATCCGGAATATGGTTAGAAAAATTGATGTGTTTAATAAATGGTTAATGAGTCATCCTGAATATCATACAGTTATTTTGCCTGTTGGGGATGGCGTGGCAATTAGTAAAAAGAGGTGATTATAATGAAAAAACCTGAACTGTTGGTAACGCCAACAAGTGTTGAAGATATTGGGCCCCTTATGTCTGCAGGTGCAGATGCCTTTGTTGTAGGAGAACAGCGATATGGACTGAGACTTGCAGGAGAATTCACAAGAGAAGATGTGAAAGAAGCGGTTGAACTTGCACACAAGCATGGGAAAAAAGTGTATGTCGCAATGAATGCTTTATTTCATAATGATAAAGTGCCTGAACTTGAAGATTATATCAGTTTCCTGAAAGAAATAAATGCTGATGCAATTATATTTGGAGATCCTGCTGTATTAATGGCCGCCCGCTCGGCTGCGCCGGACATGAAACTTCATTGGAATACAGAAACTACTGCAACAAACTGGTATACATGCAACTACTGGGGCAGAAAAGGTGCTAAACGCGCAGTCCTTGCCAGAGAGATTAATATGGATGCCATCATTGAAATAAAAGAGAATGCCGAAGTGGAAATAGAGGTGCAGGTTCATGGCATGACTGCCATGTTCCAATCAAAGCGCTCCTTGCTGGGCAATTATTATGAATATCAGGGGAAAGCCCTGGAAGTGGAAAACCGCAAACAGGAAAAGAATATGTTTCTTCACGACAAGGAACGGGAAAATAAATACCCGATTTTTGAAGATGAAAATGGCACTCATATCATGAGTCCTAATGACATCTGCATTATAGATGAACTGCAGGAAATGATTGAAGCAGGCATTGATTCATTTAAAATTGACGGGATATTAAAAACTCCTGAGTATATTGCTGAAGTGACTAAACTCTATAGAAAAGCTATTGATCTATGTGTCGAAGATCCGGACCAATACGATGAAATAAAAGATGGTCTTCTCACTGAAGCTGAAGAAATTCAGCCGGCGAATCGTCCGCTTGATACCGGATTCTTCTTTAAGGAAACTGTCTACTAATTTGACTATATGAAAAAGAAAGAGGAGGAAGCTCTATGGCAGCGGTAAAAGAAAAAATTTCCGAAATTGTCAACGGCAAACGGGTTATTGTAAAAAAACCTGAATTGCTTGCTCCGGCTGGGAACCTTGAAAAGCTGAAGATTGCCGTTCACTATGGTGCTGACGCTGTTTTTATCGGCGGACAGGAATACGGCCTTCGTTCAAACGCAGGCAACTTCACTTTTGAAGAAATGAAAGAAGGCGTCGAATTCGCCAAAAAATACGGAGCGAAGATTTATGTTACAACCAATATTTTTGCTCATAACGAAAATATTGATGGTCTTGAGGATTATTTGCTGGGCCTTAAAGGAGCAGGAGTTGCAGGAATCATTGTGGCAGATCCGCTGATCATTGAAACTTGCCGCCGTGTTGCACCTGAGATAGAAGTTCATTTAAGCACACAGCAATCCCTCTCCAATTGGAAGGCAGTCGAGTTCTGGAAGGAAGAAGGATTGGAGCGTGTGGTCCTTGCGCGTGAAACAAGTGCGGAGGAAATCAAAGAAATGAAGGAGAAGGTTGATATTGAAATTGAAACCTTCATTCATGGGGCGATGTGTATTGCCTACTCCGGGCGCTGCACACTCAGCAACCATATGACTGCACGTGATTCCAACAGGGGCGGCTGCTGCCAGTCCTGCCGCTGGGATTATGATTTATATCAGCTTGAAGGGGAGAATGAAGTTCCTTTATACAGCGAAGGAGATGCTCCATTTGCAATGAGTCCTAAAGATCTTAAGCTGATTGAATCAATTCCGCGTATGATCGAATTGGGAATTGACAGTTTAAAAATTGAAGGACGTATGAAATCCATCCATTACATTGCAACAGTAGTAAGCGTGTACCGCAAAGTGATTGATGCCTATTGTGCAGATCCCGACAACTTCCAGATTAAGCAGGAATGGCTTGAAGAGCTTGATAAATGTGCAAACCGCGAAACAGCGACAGCTTTCTTTGAAGGGGTTCCAGGGTATAAAGAGCAAATGTTTGGAAATCATAGCAAAAAGACGAATATCGATTTCGTCGGGCTTGTGCTGGATTACAATCCGGAAACACAAATTGTTACCCTGCAGCAGAGAAACAAATTTATGCCTGGAGAGGAAGTAGAATTCTTCGGCCCTGAAATTGAAAATTTTACACAAGTCATCGATAAAATATGGGATGAAAAAGGCAATGAGCTGGATGCAGCGCGCCATCCGCTTCAAATTGTTCAATTTAAAGTTGATAAGCCGGTATACCCTGACAACATGATGCGAAAGGAGCTCTAATCAATGAAACGCAAACCCGTTGTAATTGGGGTGGCCGGCGGTTCCGGCTCAGGAAAAACGAGCGTTACTAAAGCGATTTATGACCGATTCAAAGGGCACTCAATCCTTATGATCGAACAGGATTATTATTATAAGGATCAGACTCATCTGCCTTTCGAGGAAAGACTGAAGACAAATTATGACCATCCTCTTGCATTTGACAACGACCTGCTTATTGAACATATTGAAAGCCTGCTGAAATATGAGCCGATAAGAAAGCCTGTATATGATTATGCCATGCATACAAGGTCTGAAGAAGTAATTAAAGTCGAGCCAAAGGATGTGATCATCCTAGAAGGCATTCTGATTCTTGAGGATGAGAGGCTCCGTAATCTGATGGACATGAAATTATATGTAGATACAGATGCAGACCTGCGGATCATCCGCCGCTTATTCAGGGATATAAAAGAGCGGGGACGCACCATGGATTCAGTCATTGAACAATATGTGAATGTTGTACGGCCAATGCATAATCAATTTATTGAGCCGACGAAAAGATATGCTGACATCATTATTCCCGAAGGCGGGCATAATCACGTTGCGATCGATTTAATGGTCACAAAAATTCAAACAATTCTTGAACAAAAGTCATTTTTATGAAACAATAGCATTGAAAATGTTCTATAGGACATATCCTTTTACCGAGTGGCTTTTTAAGATTGCTTATCCCGGTTCATTTTTACCGTCAGCAAATCTTTCAAAGCCGGTCAATATAAAAAGATGATCTGCGCGCCCTTTAACAAAGGACGCGCTCCTGTTCATTTTCCTGAAAATATGATAAAAAGAAGTACATACATTATAGAACACATCCTTTAAAGGATGTGTAATTCGAAGGAGTGAAGGTTTTGGCTACAGAAAAAGTTTTCCCAATGACACAGGCAGGTAAAGAAAAACTTGAGCAGGAACTGGATTATTTAAAATCGGTTAAGCGCAAAGAAGTGGTTGAACGTATAAAAATCGCAAGAAGCTTCGGAGATCTTTCCGAGAACTCAGAATATGATTCAGCGAAAGAAGAGCAGGCTTTTGTTGAAGGACGGATTACAACTCTTGAAAATATGATCCGCAATGCTAAGATCATTCAAGAAGAAGAAATGGCCGGAGATATCGTTGGACTTGGCCGTTCCGTTACGTTCGTAGAGCTTCCGGATGGTGACGAGGAAACTTACACTATCGTAGGAAGTGCAGAGGCGGATCCTTTTGAAGGAAAAATCTCTAATGATTCTCCAATTGCCAAAAGCCTGATGGGCCGTACAGTTGGAGACGAAGTTACCGTTCAGACTCCTGGAGGAGAAATGAACGTACGCATTGTTTCCATTAAATAAGAATAGCTGGTTTGAAATCAGAAAACCTCGTCAAGACTTTTGACGAGGTGTTTTTTATGTGGAGAAAAAGAGCAGTTGGCTGGTTAATCGTTAGTTTCATAGTCCTTTGCTTTCTTATGGGAAGGCTGATACAGCTGCAGCTTGTTTCAACAGAGCATTTTACAGGCAGGGAAATCAATCTTCTTGAAGCGAGTGTCCGTCAGCGCTCCCAGGAAATGATTATCGATGCCGGGAGAGGGGATTTTCTTGATCGCAGCGGTAATCCCATGACATTTGAAAATAAATCTGTTCTTATATTATTCCCTTTCCTCACAAGAATGGATTGGGATATAAAAAAGGTATCTGAAATTACGGGTGCTTCGGAATATTCATTGCGGCATTCTGTTGAGAATGCAAAAGAACCTTTTGCATTTGGAAGTCCGGAGCCCATTCAGCTGTCTTTCGATCAAATGGAGAAAATCAATGACTTGAAAATTCCGGGTGTCTTTGCTGTTGAGAAGAAATACAGCCGTTCCGAGAAACCTGCATCCCAGCTAATCGGAATTACCGGTCAGAATCAGGCCGTCCTTAAAGAAAGATACCCGGACAAAGATCTGTCTTCCGATACAATGATTGGCATTACCGGCATGGAGAAGAGCTTTGATGAATTTCTGCTTCCTGAAGGGGCATCAAAACTTGTCTATCATGTGGATGGGACTGGCGGACCGCTGTTTGGCATCGATGTGAAATATGTAGAGCCGGCAAACCCCTTTTATCCAGTCAATATTAGGACAACTGTGGATTATGATTTACAGATGATGGCCGAAAAATTGGCGGATCAGCATGGGATTAAAAAAGGCGGTATTATTCTGCTTGATATAGAGACTAATTCAATTTTGGCAATGGTGTCGCGTCCAGCCCTTAATAAAAATAATCCTTTTGATGAAAAAAGCAAAGGGACGGTTAATCATATGATTAAACAGCAAATCATGGGGTCAGTTTTTAAAACGGTGGTGGCAGCAGCCGCAATTGATCATGGTCTGGACGATCCTAAGAGGCAATTTGACTGCAGCAGGAAAATTAATGGGGAACCGGATCTTAAATATCAGCATGGCATGCTGAATTTCGATGAGAGCTTTGCCAGGAGCTGCAATAATACATTTGCATCCATTGCTAAGGAGTTGAAAGATATTAACCCGGATCTCCTTGAGGAGTATGTAGACAAACTGTCATTAATAGGTCCTGTAAGCTGGGAGGGAGATATTTATCATTTCAGCGATTTTAAACAGCTTCAGGATGAAGAAAAAGGACGGGTGTTTCTGTCTGAAGATGCTAAAAAAGACAGTAATTTTGCAGGTCTGACAGGAATTGGACAGCATGAGGTGAGAGCTACTCCACTTGCTGTTGCCAACATGATGGCAACTATAGCCAGAGGAGGAGAGAAAGAAATGGTCCGGGTTGCTTCAGAAATTGAATATAAAAACAGTACATCTCTTATAGAATTCAAGAAACAGAAGCTGCAGGGAGAAATAATTGCCCCGTTTACCGCTATGAAGCTTCAAAGACTGCTAAGGGAAGTAGTAATTAATGAAGAAGGGACCGGCCGCTGGTTTAAAGAACTTCCTTACGAAGTTGCAGGGAAATCCGGCACAGCTGAAACGGGCATAATGGCAGATGGAAAGCAGCTGCACAATAAATGGTTCGCGGGTTACTTCCCATATAAAAATCCAAAATATGCCCTTGTAACTGTAAATCTGGAGGTTACTGAAGACACAGGGGGAGTGAATCCGCTCTTTGCTGATATCGTCAAAGAAGTCTATAACTATAATCATAAACAAGAAACTCCTCCATTGGGCTCTGCAGACCAGTAAACAAATATGGTATAGTGTAACTTTCCGTATGCTGCTGTCGTCCATTTAATTGCCGGCAGTACGATGTCCATAGGTTATTTCTTTTAACATAACCTAATTACGTGTTAGAATGTTGACAGCCGCTGTTTAGAGCCCGTAGGCAGATGGCTGCGATATTATTTCTACTCATTTTTTATTATACCTATAAGTCTGAATTGGGGAGGAGAAAGTCTTGAAAGGGAATAACAGAGAATCCCGTTTTGGTAAACGGGAAAAAAGAAAAAAAACTAATATCATCTTAAATAGCCTTATTGCACTTGTCATCATCCTTATTATTGTTGTATCAGCCAAAATATTCTTTGGCGGTAATAATGATCAGGCACTTCCTGCCGATGAACAGACAGCATCTGAATCGAAACAAAAAGAGAAAAACAAGGAAGATAAGGGCAATGACATAGAGCAAAATAAGGATAAAGACAAAGAGAAAGCAGATAAAGATTCTGAAGAAGAAAAAGAAAAAGAAAAAGAAGAAAATGCTAAAGAGACTGAAGAAGATCAAGAACAAGTCGTAACAGAAGGCGGAAGCGGGCCTGACGTTGAAAAAACGATTGAAAATCCAGCATGGAAACCAGTCGGAACCTCTCAAACCGGAGAGCATACTGCTGTCTATGATCAAAATCATGCAGATTGGCAGGAAATGCTCAGTGCCATTTCTTATGCTACAGGTGTTGATCAGGGAAATATGACTGTTTGGTTCCTCGGAAATAATGGGCCCAATAGCTCTGTTGGAACAATTTCCACAAAAGATCAAAGTGAAAAGTACCGTGTCTATATAGACTGGGTTGACGGAGAAGGATGGAAGCCTTCCAGGGTAGAGGTCTTAAATGAAATAAATTAGTTAATAAGGACGCCAGGGCGTCCTTATTTTTTTGCTTTATAGTGGACCACCGCCGAGAAATAAGTCCTTCCATTCTCATCAAGATGCATTTGATGCGATACGTGGTGGACAGATAAAAGGATGGCTTTATTATGCTCAATCTGTAAATTTATCTTCTTTTCAAGCTCCTTTAAAGTAGGAGCTTCATAAAACTCAACCTTATCTTCTATCAAATCAAACTGGAAATTCATCATAATTCCCCCTTCCCTTCGATACTATCTTTTATTTTATGGGGTTAGTTTTAGTCTGGCAACTTTCAAAACCTGAGAGGTTAATGTATGAATTATTTACGAATCTGGCAAACATCCCGTCTATGATGGTAGAATAGAGTTTGCATAAATCATATGGGCATGCTAATAACCATGAATGTAATCAAAGCATAGAAAAATAAGAAAGAGGTTTTAAAATGAAAATAGCTATTATTGGAGCAATGGAAGAGGAAGTTACTTTACTTAGAGATAAAATAGAAGATAAGCAACAGGATACGATTGCCGGATGCGAGTTTACAGCAGGAAAAATGAATGGTGCAGATGTCGTGCTGCTCCGTTCTGGAATAGGCAAAGTGAATGCAGCCATGTCGACTGCCATCCTCTTGGAGCGGTACAAGCCGGATTTTGTCATTAACACCGGTTCAGCTGGAGGATTTAATCCTGAACTGAATGTGGGAGATACGGTAATTTCGACTGAGGTTAGACATCATGATGTAGACGTTACTGCTTTTGGCTATGAATATGGCCAGGTGCCTCAATTGCCGGCAGCATTCGAAGCCGATCACGGCCTCGTGCAGATTGCTGAAGCATGTGCCAGAGAAATCGGTGATATCCAGGTTGTCAGAGGGTTAATTGCAACAGGTGACTCCTTCATGAGTGATCCTGCAAGAGTGGATTATATTCGTGATAAATTTACAGATCTTCAGGCAGTAGAAATGGAAGCAGCAGCAGTTGCGCAGGTTGCTCATCAGTTTGAGACTCCTTTTGTTGTCATCCGTGCCCTGTCAGACATTGCAGGAAAAGAATCCGATGTTTCATTTGAACAATTTTTGGAAAAGGCAGCCCTTCATTCTGCTACACTCGTAATGAAGATAGTAGATGCCCTTAAGAATAACAAATAACTTTTAAAAGGGATAATCCTTTCCTTTTTTTTCCTATCTTACATTATTTACATCACCTTCAAACTTGCTAAGTATGTTAAAGTAGAAATATAGTCTTTCTTAGAAGGTGATAATAAATGATGAACGAAGCAAAGCATTTATATCAAAAAATGGTTGATTTCAAGCAGTTTGCAATATCAATGCTCGCTGTCGGATCGTTTTTTTACATTGGTTTAATTATCCCTGACACTGCCAATACAGTTTCTGATTTATATATAATGGCTGGATCTTCCTCAGCTTTCCTTATAGGCTCAATCCTTTTCTTTATCCTTTCCAAACGATGCAGAACGAAATTGAATGAAACGGATGAAGGCCAGGAATACCTCATGAGAAAATAAGTAAAACCAACGCCCGGATTTCCGGGCGTTTTTTCATAAATTAATATTTTTAATAAAAGTGAATAAAAAAGGTTTACAAACTGCATAATCGTGGATATAATTACCAGTGTAAGTGAAAATTCTAAAAAGGAGGTCGAATGAAATGATGTTAACTGCAATTGTATTAAAAGCACAGCTAAATAAAGATTGTACAAATTCGACCTACATGGAATGGATCGCTTAGATTTGCATTATTGACATTACATATCCATGCCGCAGGGAGAATTGTGCCCTGCGGTTTTTTATGCCTAAATGGCAAGCCGCTGGGAGTATATCTCTTTGCGGCTTTTTTGTGCCTTTTGGCAGGATATGAAAGAGGAGGTGGAATATCTAATGACATTAAATATCTTATTTTTGACAGTCACAATAAAAAAACGTTACGTATCAGCAGAAGATGTTGTCCGTGAACAAATGGCTAAAAAAATTATTGAACAAAACCGTGATCGTCAATTCTCAATTTACCGTCCATTTTAATTTCAGTGACAAAAAAACAAGAAAGGTGGTTTGTTAAATGATTTACATTTTACAAGGACGTCAGGCAATTTTCTGGGTGGAGAAAGATTCCACCTAACAAAGCTGTAAACGGTTAGGAGGTAAGGAGCATGTCTTTGCATATATTAATTTTAACCTTGAAATTCCGAAAGAAAAGGAACTGATCCACTTGATGCGGATTAACAGAATGTTCACATTCCTCCCATTTTTTGAAACAGAAACCATGTTACATTAAAGAAAATAAGGAATTAAAAAAGGGGTGTGGAGGATGTTCTGGATCGTAATGGGATTGGTTGTGTGCGGTACTGTCGGCTGCATCATTTCTGCTGAGGTAAGTGTAACAGAGGAATATGAAATATAAAAAAAGGACTGACTTCCGGATTGAGAAGTCAGTCCTTTTTGTTAGGGTAAATCCAAAGAAATAGGACAATTCCAGAAACTGCAAGCAATATCAGCAAGGTCTTTAAAGAAAAACCTTCAAAAATAAACTTTGCAAGGCTGTCAAGAAAAACAATAAAAAATACGAGGGCTAAAATTATTCTCTGACCATTCAAATTATCAAGACCTCTTTCTTCCTGATTATTTATATAACTTGAAACGAAGCTATGTATATCGCATGCAGGCGATAATAATTATTCCAAGAATAATTATATCCTATCATCGTTGTGAAAAGCTTTAATGAAGGTTTATTGGCTGAAAAAACGAGGGAAGCAAATTTTTCTGAGGAAATTATCTGAATTGGACAGACAAAAACAACTCCATCCATACATAGGAATTAGTTATAGGCATTTTTGAACGCATTATAAGCGGGGGTGGAACGATGTCCGGTATTTTGACTGCACTCGGGTTTTTGGTTAAGGAGATAGTGTTTCTTGTATCTTATGTAAAAAATAATGCATTTCCCCAACCGCTGTCTCCTGCAGATGAAAAGAAATACCTGCGTTTGATGGCTGCAGGTGATTCGCATGCCCGTAATATGCTTATTGAACATAATCTAAGGCTGGTTGCCCATATTGTAAAGAAGTTTGAAAATACAGGAGAGGATTCTGAGGATCTGATTTCAATAGGGACAATCGGACTGATAAAGGCCATCGAGAGCTATTCGGAAGGGAAAGGAACAAAGCTTGCCACCTATGCAGCCCGCTGTATTGAAAATGAGATATTGATGCACTTGCGGGCACTGAAGAAGACTAAAAAAGATGTATCCCTTCATGATCCTATTGGGCAGGACAAAGAAGGCAATGAAATATCTCTTATTGATGTTCTTAAGTCGGAATCTGAGGATGTTATTAATACAATTCAGCTAAATATGGAACTGGAAAAAGTGAAGGAGTACATTGATGTTTTAGATGAGAGAGAAAAAGAAGTCATTGTCGGCAGGTTCGGACTTGATCTGCAAAAAGAAAAAACACAAAGAGAAATTGCCAAAGAACTTGGCATATCAAGAAGTTATGTCTCCAGAATTGAAAAGAGAGCATTAATGAAAATGTTTCATGAGTTTTATCGGGCAGAAAAAGAAAAAAGGAAAAATAATAGCTAAAGGGACAGTTTGACTGTCCCTTTAGCTATTTAATTCTGCCGTTTTTCAATAAAAGCTTCCAGCTCTCACCGCTGTCTGCAGATTCATATACATCTTTGAGATAAGTTGAAATAGCAAGCTTTCCGTCAGATTTTTGATCGGCAGCAATGTATGTAATAGGGTTGTCATAGCTGAGAAAAGGGATTTTAATCTGTGAGTTTTCCATCGTTTTAAGATCGATTTTGCTCATTTGAACCTTTTCATGATCGGCATAGGCATAATACAGGCTGTTCTCCGTAAATGCGAGGGCTGTAGCCATAATTGAATCAGATACTAACTTTACAGTTTCCCCTTTATCCTGTGAGTAAAAGATGCCGCTTCTTGTTGACATGGCCATGATTTCAGGATTAGTTGGATGTGCTGCAATCATACCAAGTGTGTCGGCCTCAAGCCCTTTTAAGCTGACTGGATCCCATGTTTTGCCTGCGTCCTGAGAGCGGTATACACCTGCCTTGAGTTCATCGTTATTTTCCTGATTTATCATATAGGTTAGATTGGTATCATAGCCTGCAGCTAGAAAAGGAAAGGAACTTGTTCCGCTAAAAGCCAGTTTCTTGAAAGAGGCTCCTTTATCTGTACTTTTTACAATTCCAAGAGGGTTTTTTATAACGGAATTCTTATCAGGATGGCCGCTGACAATGAATCCATCTTTGACTGCCTGAAACCCCATATAGTCATGGTTAAGAGAAGTGGTCTCGTGCCAAATGCCATCTTTGAAAAACTTGAATCCTTCGCTTGATGCAAGATAGAGGCCAGTATCATTTCCCGGATATCCGATCCCTTGAATATGCTCGATTTGCTGGGCTGAGGCCTCGATAATAGTATAAACAGGTGCTTCTGAAGTTTTATTTGAAGGTTCATCAGCAGTTTTCTTACTTTGCTCATCCTCCACAGAACAGCCGGCTGTGAGCAATAATAGGAGAATCGCCAAAATCGTTCGGCCTTGTTTCATTTGTTTCACTCCAATTCATAGCATTTCAATGGTTATTATTATCGATGTCATTATATAGTATTTCAGCTAAAAATAAAAAACCCTTGCCTGTGGAAGGGTTCATATTAATGGCTCCCTGCTATGAGTGAAGAAAAAACTTATTCCTCTCCTTATACTTGATATCGGAAAGATGTTTTGTCATTTTGCCTGACCCCTTACAGGCAGGGCAGGTTTTCTTTAAGAATTTACATGCTGTTATGCTGCCTGTGCCTTTGCATTTCTTGCAGATTGAGATAATCTTCATTTAACACTCCTCCCATAAAATTCCTTCTAGTATATTCTATGAACTGTTCAAATAGAGGTGCTAAGAAAACATCGATTTTTAGCAGTTATTTAGTACAAAAGCCTAAGCGATTGTCCATTTTTTACATATCTTAAATAATAGAAGGTGAAGGGAGGTAATTGGTTATGCCTTATGGTTACGGCGGTTATCCTGTTCCCCCTCCTTATCCATGCGGTTATTATGGAGGGGGCGGTTTCTGGCTGGCCCTCGCAGTTGTCCTGCTGATTCTGCTGCTTGTTTTTGGGGGATTTGCTTATTATGGAGGCTATTTCAGGTAGCGATAACCAGCAGTTGGCTCATATCTTATGATATGGGCTCTTTTAAATGTGCAATTTTATAGAAATTTCGGAAAAATCAAGGTATAATATTTCTGCAGCCGAAACTTTTTTATGGGGGGATAATATGACTGCAACAGCATATTCATCAGTGTGGGATTTAGATGTTTTTTTTAAGGATGGAAGCGGTTCAGCTGAATTTAAACAGCATTTACAGGAAACAAGAAAACATATTGATTCATTCTCTAATCTAATACATAATTGGGAGCCTTCTAACTCAAGCGAAGATGCCGCAGAAATAAGTAAGATTATTGAGCTGTTTCAGCAGACAGCAAGAAAAGTGCGCCAGGCCGGAGCTTTTGTCAGCTGTCTTCAGGCACAAAATACCGAAGACAAAAAAGCGAAAGACCTTAGAGGCGCAACTACGGAATTGAGTGCAGGTTTTCAAAATGCTTTAACTGTATTTGATCAGAAGCTGGCAAGTTTAAATCAGAGTGCATGGGAGCAGATAATAAATGATCAGGAATTAAATGAACTCTCATTTGTATTAAGCGAACGCCGCGAAAAGGCCTCAGAAAAACTTTCGCAGGAGGAAGAAACTGTTATTAATGCTCTTGCTGTTGATGGGTATCACGGATGGGGCCAGATGTATGACGTAATAGTAGGAAATATAAAGATTCCCTGCACTGAAAATGGGGAGATAAAACAGCTGTCAGTTGGACAGGCTGCCAATAAGTTTTCAAGTCCTGACCGAAAGCTGCGCAAGGAAGTTTTTGTTAACTGGGAAAAATCATGGGGCAGCCAGTCCGATTATTTATCCAAGACCCTAAATCACTTAGCCGGTTTTAGATTAAATGTATATAAATTAAGAGGCTGGGATGATTTTCTTAAGGAACCGCTGGATTTAAACAGGATGAAAAAAGAAACCCTTGAGACAATGTGGGATGTCATTTCCCGTAATAAAGCACCTCTTGTTAAATATTTGGAGAGAAAGGCAAAGCTTTTAGGTTTAGAGAAATTAAGCTGGTATGACCTGGATGCGCCGCTCTCCGAGTCAGAAACGAAATTATCCTATCAGGAGGGCGCAGAATTTATCCTTGAGCAGTTTGCCCACTTCGGAGAAGAGATGACCCTATTTTCTAAAAAAGCCTTTGAAGAAAAGTGGATTGAAGCTGAGGACCGTCCAGGAAAGGCGCCAGGCGGTTTTCATACTTACTTTCCTGAAGACAGCCAATCAAGAATCTTTATGACATACTCAGGGACACCATCCAATGTTTCTACTCTTGCACATGAACTCGGGCATGGTTTTCATACCTATGCAATGAGAGATCTTCATTTGCTGAATCGAAATTATGCCATGAATGTTGCGGAGACAGCATCTACTTTTGCAGAAATGATTGTCTCTGATGCCGCAGTGAAAAAAGCAGGATCAGAAGAAGAGAAACTGGCACTATTAGAAGATAAAGTTCAAAGATCGGTTGCACTGCTAATGAATATCCATGCTCGATTCCTGTTTGAAACCAGATTCTATGAAGAAAGAAAACAGGGAAATGTGAGTGCCGAACGTCTGAATGACATCATGGCGGCAGCCCAAAAAGAGGCTTATGGAGACGCACTTGATGAGTATCATCCTTCCTTCTGGGCTTCAAAACTGCACTTCTTTATTACTGGCGTCCCATTCTATAATTTCCCATATACTTTTGGATATTTATTCTCGCTGGGAATCTATGCACAGGCACTAAAAGAAGGGAAAGGATATGAAGAAAAATATATAGCATTATTAAAGGATACTGCATCGATGACAGTTGAAGATTTAGCGATGAAGCATTTAAATGCTGATTTAACCAAGCCAGAGTTCTGGGAAAGTGCCGTACAATTATGCATGGATGATGTGGAAGAGTTCCTGGCATTAACAGAAGAAAAATAAAACATAGAAGCCGCGCTCTTATTTTGAGCTCGGCTTTTTTACATTTTTTTCACCCTGAAAGGGCTTATCATTAAAAATGAAAGTATCAGCATGATGAAAAGGAATATAGGTGAAGGCCAAAACGGGATCGCAAGATAGCATAAAGTGGCGAGGCATCCGGAAGCTGTTATTGGCAGACCGGTAAAATAGCCGTTATTCTCGCTAATGTTAAAACGGGCGAGCCGCAAAGCTCCACATCCGATATATAGAGCAGTCAGGAAGGCGCCGGGTGCCCCGAATTCAAAAAGTATTCCCGTGTATAGGAGCAGTGCAGGTGCAACTCCAAATGAAATAATGTCACTCATCGAATCGAGCTGCTTTCCTAGTTCCGATTCAATATTCATTTTCCGTGCTGCCATCCCATCAAATCGGTCAGCAAGAGCTGCGATAAAGATAAGCAGCACACTCAATTTCAAATTGTCGTTAATAGAAAATAAAATAGCAAAGCATCCTAAGAACAAATTAGACAGAGTTAAGATATTGGCTGTCTGTGCCTTTAGCTTCTTAATGGTTAAATCAAGAACATCCTGAAAAAACATATCGAACACTCCTTGCAACGGGGAATCACAGCTTGCAGACTTTAGGAAGTTTTTCTAACAGCTATGTGCTAATGTCTTCCGGCAAATGGGAACTATCGGGAAGGGTAGAAATAGAAGTAATCCGCAACTTTACTGAAGCCAATAATAAAAAAAGTGCCAAATCCGGGGAAGTCTATGGCAAACTTAGTTTTATATGTTATATAATAATATTTTATTCTATGCTTTTTATGCCTGTTCGTAAAGAACATATTTAGTTAGGGGGCATTTCCTTTGTTAAAACCTGTATATCGACTGCTGATTGAATTGACAAATGGAAGATGGACATCCGGTATACTTCAGAAATTTGCACAATCAAATCTAAGCAGGAGGGTCATTCCTTCATTTTCAAGAATTTATAATATTAATGAAAGTGAAATGGAAAAAAAACTGCATGAATATCCAACACTTCATGAGTTTTTCATTAGAAGGCTGAAAGAAGATGCACGAGTAACGGATGAGAGCCCTGATTCAGCAGTGAGTCCTGTAGATGCTGTAATCGAAGATATTGGGGATATCCGGGAGGATCGTATAATTACGGTAAAAGGGAA
This sequence comes from Bacillus sp. 7894-2, assembly GCF_002272225.1. NCBI lineage: Bacteria > Bacillati > Bacillota > Bacilli > Caryophanales > Bacillaceae > Bacillus > Bacillus sp. 7894-2. Next base: position 12,573 of record NZ_NPDG01000142.1, on the reverse strand, counting down.
GAACTATTCCATCTCTGAGATGCTTGGTGCAAATAAAGCAGGGAAATATGCAGGCGGCACTTACATGATCTTTTATTTAAGTCCGAGCCACTACCACAGGATACACAGCCCGGTCACTGGAAAAGTAACAGATCAATGGATTCTGGGGTTAAAATCTTTTCCTGTTAACAAATGGGGTTTAAAATATGGAAGAGAAACGCTTTCTAAAAATTTCCGGAGCATAACTGAAGTAAAGCATGGTGATTCAGCCATCGCAATTGTGAAGGTGGGTGCTATGTTTGTAAATTCCATCGAACTTACCCATGAAGGGGACCAGCTTGAAAAAGGAAAGGAAATGGCCTATTTTACATTTGGCTCTACTGTCATTCTTCTGTTTGAGAAGGGGAAATTCCAGCTCGAAAAGTCAATTAAGACCCCTGCTCAAATTAAAGTAGGGGAGCGGATTGGAACCCTGTTGTGAATGAAAAGACCAGTTATTTCAGGTGTTTAAATATGAGTATAAAAAAAGCCCTAGTAAGGGCTTGTCCATTTTTATGATGTAACTTTTATTCTGTTTGATAGTGATCGACGGTGGATTTCTGTTTCAATTAAACGGATGAAGTCTTTGCTAAGCTGCAGTTCTTTTGCTTTATAATAGGATTCGATTAATAATTCATCTGACAGTTTACGCATTCCTGTCCCACCTCCAGGTACTTGATATTTCAGTTCTAAAAGAATTATTTTATACATATAATGTAAGATTTTATGTTGTACCCCTACTTTAGCAAATTAAAACGGTTAGAACAACTGTTCTCTTATCCACAGGAAACCGTGGATAACCTGTGATTATTTTGTTTATAAAAAGGGAAAAAGTAGTAAAATCATATTGGATTATGTGCATAAAGTTATCCACAGGGCTGAGGAGCAGTTGGTTTTTGTCGAAAAATTTTTATTTTAAGGTTAATTAACAACTATTCTGTGGAAATTTACTGAGTTTTGAGTGTCTTTCCCCATTTTGTGGAATCGTATAAAATAGAACGGCCTGATTGAAATCCGTCATTCTTTATTTTGAAAGAGTGGACGAAATTGGGTATGATGAAATCGGTGTTTTATCTAGTGAATGGCTGCAGACACTAATTAACATTTAAGACCGGGATTAATTTGAGGGCAATAGATACACTATTGCCGGACAATATGAATAAATGATTGAGGTGTAAATATAGTGTTAAAGCATTTTTTGCCTAATCAGCATGTTAAAAGTATTTTTGAAATAACTCCACATAGTTTACAGGGAAAGGGAGTTAAAGGGATAATCACGGACCTGGATAATACACTTGTTGAATGGGACAGGCCCAATGCAACGCCGAAGCTGATTAACTGGTTTGAAGAAATGAAGCAAAGCAATATTAAGGTTACCATTGTGTCTAATAATAATGAAAATCGCGTTAAGGCTTTTTCCCATCCACTTGATATTCCATTTATTTATCAGGCGAGAAAGCCAATGGGCAGGGCCTTCCGGAGAGCTCTAGCTGAGATGGGACTGAGAAAAGAAGAAACAGTGGTGATTGGAGATCAATTGCTGACTGATGTACTGGGAGGAAACAGAAGCGGTTTCCATACTATATTGGTCGTACCTGTTGCTCAAACTGACGGGTTTGTTACGAAATTTAACCGGCTGGTAGAGAGACGGATTTTAAATTGGTTCAGAAAAAAAGGCATGATTCAGTGGGAGGATTAAAAAGTGAGTGAAGAACAATTTGTTTGCGTAGGCTGTGGAGTGAAAGTTCAGGCAGAGAATCCTGATGAATTAGGTTATGCTCCTCAATCAGCTCTGCAGAAGGAAACGATTATTTGCCAGCGCTGTTTCAGGCTGAAGCACTATAATGAAGTTCAGGATGTAAGCTTGACTGATGATGATTTTCTAAAGATCCTGAATGAAATTGGACAAAGTGATGCACTTATTGTGAAGATTGTGGACATTTTTGATTTTAACGGCAGCTGGCTCCCAGGTCTTCACCGTTTTGTGGGCAGCAATAAAATTCTGCTTGTTGGAAACAAAGTTGACCTGCTTCCAAAGTCCGTGAAAACAAACAAGCTGATTAACTGGATGAAGCAGGAATCAAAACAGCTGGGGCTGAAACCGGAAGAGGTGTATCTGGCCAGTGCTGCAAAAGGGTACTCCATTAATGAAATTGCAGCAGCCATCGATCATTATCGGGAAGGAAAAGACGTTTATGTAGTAGGATGTACGAATGTAGGTAAATCCACTTTCATCAATCGCATATTAAAAGAAGTAACAGGTGAGGGCGATGTCATCACTACTTCCCACTTCCCAGGAACGACTCTGGATATTATCGAGATCCCTCTATCTGATGGAAAGGCTTTGGTGGATACTCCAGGCATAATTAACCATCATCAGATGGCTCATTATGTAGATAAAAGGGATTTAAAGGTGATAACACCTAAAAAGGAGATTAAACCTAAGGTTTTCCAGCTGAATGAAGAGCAGACTCTGTTTTTTGGCGGACTGGCCAGGTTTGATTATATTGCTGGCGGCCGGCGGTCATTTGTTTGTCATTTCTCCAATGAATTAAATATTCACCGCACCAAAACAGAAAAGGCGGATGAGCTATATGAGAATCATGCGGGAGAGATGCTTACACCGCCAAGAATAGAGCAGATGGAAACCTTCCCGGAGCTTGTGAAACATGAATTCACAATTAAAGAACCGAAAACAGATATAGTATTTTCAGGACTTGGCTGGATAACGGTAAATGAGGGTGGGGCCAAAGTAGCTGCATATGTTCCTAAAGGTGTCCATGCCATGATAAGGAAGTCATTAATTTAGGCTGTTACTTGCATTTGCTTACGCTTTTCAAAAGGGGTGAGGATTTTTGAAAAAGCTGTTTGGGGTGATTGGGGATCCAATTTCCCATTCAATGTCCCCCGCTATGCACAATGAATTATTTAAGATTTACAGTATTGATGCACATTATCATCCATTTCATGTATCCAGGGGAAATCTGAATGACGCTGTTAAAGGGTTCAGGGCAATCGGCATTGAGGGATTTAATGTTACAGTACCCCATAAGGAGGCTATCATTCCTCTTTTAGATGAACTGGATCCTCTGGCTGAGGCAATTGGGGCAGTTAATACAGTGGTCAACCAGGATGGTAAGCTAATAGGCTGCAATACGGATGGACGGGGATTTGTAAAAGGCCTGCTGAATCAAAACCGATCAATTAATGAGAAAAAAGTGCTGATAGTGGGGGCAGGCGGAGCTGCGAGAGCCATTTATTTTACAATTGCTAAAGAGGGCCCGGAGCTTCTGGACATTTGCAATCGGACTCCCGAAAGGGCAGAGCAGATTTTGAATGACTGCCCTTTTGAGGTCCCTGCTCGTGTGCTGAACCGGCAGGAAGCAGAGGAAAGCCTGGAAACATACGATTTAATTGTTCAGACTACATCAATTGGAATGCATCCGGAAATTGGCCAAAGCCCGCTTTCGGTACATAAGCTTAAGCCTGGAGCCTTTGTTAGTGATATCATTTATAATCCGCTGCAAACCAGGCTTTTAAAGGAAGCTGCCGTAATGGGCGCCGGAATTCAGAATGGTATTGATATGTTCGTTTATCAGGGGGCTCTTGCTTTTGAAATGTGGACTGGCATTGAGCCTGACATTGAAAGAATGAGACAAAAGGTTTTAAATCAGCTGGGAGGATTATTATGCTAACAGGAAAGCAAAAGCGTTTGTTGCGATCAAAAGCGCACCATTTAAACCCTATTTTCCAAGTGGGAAAGGGCGGGGTTAATGAAAATATGATTAAACAAGTAGGAGAAGCACTGGAAGCCCGTGAGTTATTAAAGGTTTCAGTCCTTCAAAACTGTGAAGAAGACAGAGATGTGGTGGCACAGCAGCTGTCAGAAGGCGCGAAGGCTGATGTTGTCCAAATCATCGGGAATATTATTGTTTTATACAAAGAATCAAAAGAAAACAAACAAATCAACTTGCCGTAAGCTTCGGGAAAATTAAACTGATTGTATGGAGGAGTGTAAATGGAAAAGGTAGGCATACTTGGAGGGACCTTTAATCCGCCTCATTTAGGCCATCTCATTATTGCAAATGAGGTAATGTCTTCCCATGGTTTGGATGAAGTATGGTTTATGCCGAACCATGAGCCTCCCCATAAAAAGAGGTCAGATCATGTCAGCAGCAGTGATCGAATAGAAATGCTGAAACTCGCATTGCAGAATCATCCAGGCTTTAAATTAGAGTTAATTGAGCTGGAGCGGGAAGGTCCTTCATTTACCTACGATACGATCAGGATTTTGAAGGAACACTATCCTCAAAAGCAATTTTATTTTATTATTGGAGCTGACATGGTTGAATATTTGCCCAAGTGGCATAACATTGACAAACTTCTTGAATTGATTACCTTTATAGGAGTAAGGCGGCCATCTTACAATTTGCAGACTCCGTATCCAATTCTTTCTGCTGGCGTTCCTGAAATGGGGATCTCCTCAAGTATGATCAGAAGCCGTGTAAAGGAAGGCGGTACTATACGATATCTGGTACCGGATTCTATAAGGAGTTATATAAAGGAGAATCATTTATATGAATCGTGAAAAAGCTCTGGCTATTGTAAAGGAGCAGCTGACTGAACATCGCTACCTTCATACAGTCGGGGTGATGGAAACAGCCATTAAACTTGCAGAGAAATATGGCGCTGATAGTAAAAAAGCTGAACTGGCAGCCATTTTTCATGATTATGCTAAGTTTCGCCCTAAGGAAGAAATGAGGGAAATTATCATTAAGACTGGTATGCCAGCCGAGCTTTTGGATTACAATAGTGAACTTTGGCATGCTCCTGTCGGTGCTTATTTGGCTGAGAAAGAAGCTGGAATGCATGATAAAGAGGTTTTGGATGCAATAAGATATCATACTTCAGGGAGGCCGGGAATGGCACTTCTTGAAAAGATCATTTATCTAGCAGATTATATTGAACCTGGAAGGCATTTTCCCGGAGTTGACGAAGTGCGTGATTTAGCACAGACCAACTTGAACAAGGCTTTAATAAAATCTGTCCAAAATACCATTATGTTTTTAATGAAAAAAGGGCAGCCTGTTTTTCCGGCTTCCTTCGAAACTTATAATGACCTTGTAATAAATAAGGAGGATTGATTAAATGAAAGAAAATACTATGCTGATGACGGCAGTAAAAGCAGCGGATGATAAACGTGCAGAAGATATAACGGTTCTAAATATGAAGGGGATTTCCCTGATTTCGGACTACTTTGTTATTTGCCACGGAAATTCTGATAAACAAGTGCAAGCCATTGCTCGGGAAATGAAAGAAAAATCTGAAGAACAAGGGTTTACGGTTAAGCGAATGGAAGGCTTCGATGAAGCAAGGTGGATTCTGGTAGATATGGGTGATATCGTTGCACATATTTTCCATAAGGATGAAAGAAGCTACTATAATCTTGAAAGACTCTGGGGAGATGCCCCGGTCGAAAACGTTCAGGGCATTCTTAACCAATGAGCTACGGTAAGTTCGCTTATCTCTATGACAGGCTGATGGAAGATGTTCCTTATGACAGCTGGATTAAATTGATCAATGAAAAGCATGTGGAATTTAATGTTACAGGCAAACAATTGCTGGATCTTGCATGCGGTACAGGGCAGCTTTCCATAAGGTTTAGTGAACAGGGCTATGAGGTAACCGGTGTGGATTTATCAGAGGATATGCTGGCTGTAGCCCATTCAAAGGCGGAGCAGAAAGGTCTGCAAATCCCCTTTTACCTGCAGAACATGGCAGAGCTTGAAGGGTTTAGTGAATTTGATATCATTGGCATATTTTGTGATTCTTTGAATTATCTGGAGACGGAATCAGATGTAAAAAACACCTTCCGGCGGGTCCATAGCTATTTAAAAAACGATGGTCTATTTATTTTTGATGTTCATTCCATTTATAAAATCATGCAGATATTTATGAACCAGACCTTTGCTGAAAATGACGAGGAAATTTCATATATCTGGCACAGCTTTCAGGGCGAATACCCTAATTCTGTAGAGCACGATCTTTCATTTTTTGTTCAGGACGAAAAAACAGGAAAGTATGACCGCTATGACGAACTGCATTTGCAGCGCACTTATCCTATTGACCAATATAAAAGCTGGCTTGAGGAATGCGGTTTTGACCTTGTTGACGTTTCAGGAGACTTTAAAGAAGGACCTCCAGACAGCCAGGCTGAACGAATCATCTTTATTGCAAAGAAAAAGGACTAATATAAAAACAGCCGGTTCAATTTTTCCGGCTGTTTTTTTAAAATAGTGAAGGATTATTTCCATTAACATCGAATAGCTAATGGAGAGAATACTGCTTTTTTACTTCGACAAGATCTTCGTCAAACTTGGAATGTGTCGCCTGGAATAAGTGTTCAAATACACTGCCGAGCTCGCTTTCAAGAATTTTAATTCCCTCTCCTGTAATTCCTCCTTTGACACATACCTTCTCCTGCAATGTAGGTAATGTATAAAAACCCTTTTTCAGTAATTCCCCAAGCCCGATCAGCATTTCTCCTGCAAGCTTTGTAGCTGTTTCATTATCAATCTCCGTTTCCGCAACTGCGGCATTGATGAAGCGCTGTGTCAAGTAGCTGAAAAAGGCAGGTCCGCAGCTGACAATATCCGAAGAAACCCTGGTAATCGCTTCCTCTATAAAAACAGGTGTGGAGATACTTTCAAAAAGCCTGTTAAGTTCCCCTTTCCATTGTTCGCTGCATTGTTCACCGAATGATAATAAAGACACCCCTGATAAGGCCCGGTTAGTAATGCTTGGAATCGCCCTCGCCGCTGAACAAGGCACAATTGATTCAAGCTGTTTTACACTAATGGGGCTGGTTATGGACACTACACATTTATCTTCTGACAGGAACGGCAAAATATCCTGAACGACATTATACACATCATGGGGCTTTACACAAATAAAGATCAGCGAAGAACGATGTGCGGCCTCTCTTGCATTATTTACAACGGTAATTTCATGATGTTTTTCCTTTATTTTCATTGCTTTTGCCACTGTCCGATTGGTTATCGTCATGGAGGCCGGGGAAACGGCTCCCCCATCAAGGAAGGCCTCGGTCAAAATTCTCCCCATATTACCTGTGCCGATGATTCCGATTTTCAATGCTACATCCCTCCTTTGAAAGCAGGCTCTCTCATATAACGATATGTATCAAAAAAACATTTATTCCAAAAAGAAAGGATGGATCCATAGTGCCCGAATGGATAAAAGCCTATAAATTTTTCTTTGCAGGAGGTGCGGTTGCATTGGCTGCACTCCTCTATTATTTTTTAATGCCCGTTCAGGAGACTGAGGTATTTCCAGAGATTGAACAGTCAATTTCTTTGAACGAAGAAGAAGGTAAAGAAACAGCAGGTGATATGCAGGCTGAACAGGTGATGCAGACGATGAAAGCAGATATTAAAGGAGCAGTAAAAAAACCGGGAGTATATGAAGCAAAAGAGGGTGAAAGGGTAATAGACCTGCTGGAAAAAGCAGGGGGACTGACGGAAAAAGCGGATAGCACTAAAATTAATTTTGCCCTGAAAATTACAGATGAAATGGTGATATATGTTCCGGAAGAGGGTGAAATTCTTGAAGAGGCCCGGGCGGGAGCCGGAAATGTCGAGGTTAAAGGACAACAGGATAGCGGAAAGGTAAATTTAAACGGGGCGGATGAAACAGAATTACAGACATTGCCGGGGATAGGGCCTTCTAAGGCTGCAGCGATAATTGAACACCGTGATACAAATGGACCCTATAAGGATATTGAGGATTTGAAATTAATTTCAGGGATAGGGGATAAAACCTTTGAAAAACTCAAAGAGCATATTAGTGTAAACTAATTTCATTCCATTGACCTGCACAAGCTTGAGGCTTACACTTATTGAGAGAAAAAGCTATATTTTAATTCAGGGCATATATGCCTGTGTAAAGGGGAGAGACAGATGGACCGGATTTCCTGGAACCAATATTTTATGGCACAAAGCCATTTGCTTGCTTTGAGGAGCACATGTACAAGACTTGCTGTCGGAGCAACCATTGTAAGGGATAAGAGAATCATTGCAGGCGGCTACAATGGATCAATTGCCGGCGGTGAACATTGTGTTGATGATGGCTGCTATGTTATTGATAACCATTGTGTCAGGACCATTCATGCGGAAATGAATGCGATTTTACAGTGTGCAAAATTTGGGGTGCCGACAAGTGATGCAGAAATATATGTAACTCATTTTCCGTGCCTTCAATGCTGCAAAGCAATTATACAGGCGGGAATTAAAACAGTTTACTACGCACAGGACTATAAAAATCACCCTTATGGAATTGAACTCTTTGAGAAGGCTGGTGTGAAAACTGTCCATGTGGCGGCTGAAAAAGTATCCTTCGATGACAGCATACAGGAAAAACGTGATTTTATAGAGGATTTAATCAATGAGCTTGAAAAAAGCGGTAAAAATCAGGACATTATGAAAAGCTATAAAGAAAAAAAGGACAAACTTTTTCAAAATTAATCCATTGAAGCAGCGGCACCTTCAATGATAAGGTGCTGCTCCTTTAAAATAACTAAAGGAGCAAATGATATGAAAGGCAGATGGATATACGCAGCTGCTGCCTCACTCCTGGGGAATTTGACATCATTACTTCATCCGGCAATTGCTATCATTTTTTCTCTTCTTGTCCTTTTCCTTTTAAAAAGAAATATCTTGACTAAAAAGACCATGACTATCCTTATTTTGATTTACCTTGCCTTAATCATAAGGAGTGAATTAGCGGCAGAATATAACAGGACAAGCCTTACAGGAAATGAGGGTGATTTTGAAATTATCCTGTCTGATTCAGTGAAGATAGATGGGGACATTCTCACAGTCTTAATTGAATTGACTGATAAAAAGGAAAAGCTGGCTGCCAGGTATAAAATCAACTCCGAAACAGAACAAAAAATCCTATCAGACCATCTGAAGATAGGAATGACATGCCGGGTTAATGGCACCTTACAGACTCCTCCAACAACTACAAATCCAAATTCCTTCAGCTACAAGGATTACTTAAACCACAATAGTATCTTTTGGATCCTCGAATTGAAACAGTTAAACCTCTCTGATTGCACATACCATAAAAGCCGCATCACATTACCAGTTTTAAAAATGAGGGAGATGGGCACAAATCATATTTTAGAGCATTTCCCTGAACAGACAGCTCCACTTTCAATCGCACTTGTCTTTGGGAATCGGAATTTTATTGATGAAGATATTATCGCTACTTATCAGAAAATCGGAATTATCCATTTGCTTGCAATATCCGGACTTCATGTAGGAATGCTTGCTGGGATGTTTTTTCTTGCCGGAGTACGTGCCGGGATCACCAGAGAAAAAATGACCAGCATCCTTATAATGGTTTTGCCGGTATATGCAATACTTACAGGGGCTGCGCCATCTGTACTGCGGGCTGTGTTTATGATGCTTCTGGTTTTAATGGCAAAGAAGCTGAAGGCTCCTGTTCAATTAGCTGATGTTATCTCCATTGTGTTTGCCGGCTACCTTTTTATCTCCCCTTTTATTATCTATAATGCCGGGTTTCAGCTGTCTTTTGCTGTGGCCTTATCGCTTATTCTCTCAGCTCCAGCCATACTCAAAAAATTTACTCATCCTCTCGCTGCCCTCCTGTCTGTTTCTCTTATTTGCCAGATAGCGGCCATTCCGATCCTCCTTTGGCATTTTTATGAGGTATCGGTTATTTCCATAATTGCCAATCTGATCTTTGTGCCGTTGTATTCTTCCATAGTCCTGCCTGTGGTATTAATTTTATTTATTTTTGATTTAATAACAGGAGGAAGGGTAGATTTCTTACTCCATGTATTGGAAAAAATGATCGTTTTTCTTAATTGGATTGCTGAAATGCTTGCCGCCATTCCTAATTCGACCCTTATTCTTGGCAGGCCAGCCCCTTTAATGCTGATCATTTATCTTTTTCTCATTCCCGTATTCTTTGCCGGCTGGGAAAGATCAAAAAACAAAAAAGCTATTATTAAGAACGGTGTGCTTCCTATTCTTGCGATAGTCATTCATTATTTTTCAAATGTGTTTACACCAGCGGGTGAAATTACATTTATTGATGTGGGGCAGGGTGACAGCATCCTGATAAAGCTTCCGTATGGGAGAGGGAATTATTTGATAGATGCAGGAGGTGCGCTTATGTTTCAAACTGAGGACTGGAAGATGCGTAGCGATCCATATGAAACAGGAAAGGACACAGTAGTGCCTTTTCTGAAAAGCAAAGGGATCAGTAAAATAGACAAATTTTTTCTCACTCACGGGGATATGGACCACATTGGCGGAGCATCAGCTGTTCTGAAGGAAATGAAGGTAAAGTCCGTTGTGTTTCCGCAGGGAGCTGAGTTCTCGGAGGCTGAAAAGGATTTGATTGTACAGGCTGAAAATAGCAAAAGTGAAATCTTGTTCACTAAAGCCGGAGATAGCTGGCTCAAAGGAGATTCCGTATTTCAGGTTTTGTCCCCGTTTGGAGGGGAGATGGGGGACGGTGTGGGGAAAAATGATGGATCTATTGTCCTTTTTGCCAAAGTGGGAGGGTTAAACTGGCTGTTTACCGGAGATTTGGAGGAACAGGGGGAAGGCCAGCTCATAAAGTCTTATCCTAAGTTGAAAGCTGATGTAGTGAAAATTGCACATCATGGAAGCAAAACTTCCTCAACAGATTTATTTCTTGCTGGAGTGAAGCCGCGGATTGGAGTTATTTCTGCAGGCAGGAACAACAGGTATGGGCATCCTCATAATGTTGTAATGAGCAGGCTGAATGACTATAATGTCAAAGTATTGAGAACCGATAGGCAAGGGGCAATTACCTATTTTTTTAAAGGGGATTCAGGAACCTTTTCAGTGCAGCTTCCATAGTATATGTTAGAAAGCATCAGGTTCCAGACTTGATAGTGCTTTATCGAAACTCCGCTCAAAAAAAAGAGGCTGCTGAGGCAGCCTCAACGTGTCAGCAGTATTGTGACACATTACTGTATGTAGCCATTAAGCTCCTAAAAATTTAATGACTGTTGCAATAATAAATAACGTTGCGAAGAAACCGAATGATACGATGAATCCTACACCAGAGTCGATTGCATCATTACGTTTGCTTTGGACGTCCTTTTCAAATTCGTTCACAGTCTACCCCTCCTATTTCCTATATAGTATAAGTCATTCAAATAAAAAAATCTAGAGTTCGCCTGCCCTTTTCCTGCATTAGCAGGAGTTGTCACAAATATGACGAAACATCATGGGGAAAATAACAAACAAAGGTGCACCGCAGCTTCCTGAGTTACCCGGGCCTCAGGGATGCAGCGTTCTATATAGATTGGAAATTGGCGTTCATTTGGGCGCCAATTTCTTATGTCTTGTCAAATTGCCATCGCTTCTTTAGGATATATAGTGAATATATTGTTTGGCGAACGGAGAGAAGAAATTGGTTTTTGATATTTGGAACAGAATTAAAGCGAAAAGTTTTGCTCCTATTTATTTATTATACGGAACAGAACCATATCTTATAAACGAAACGAAGCAGCTTCTGATCAGCAATGTGCTAAGTGAAGAAGAAGCTGATTTTAATTTATCCTCTTATGACCTTGAGGAAACCCCCATTGATACAGCGCTTGAAGATGCGGAGACATTTCCTTTTATGGGTGAAAGAAGACTGATCTTTTTACATAACCCGGTTTTTTTAACGTCAGAGAAATCGAAAGCTAAACAGGAGCATAACCTGGCTAAGCTTGAAGCCTATATTAAAGAGCCTGCCCCATATTCAGTGGTGGTATTTTCCTCATCGGCAGAAAAACTCGATGATCGGAAAAAAATAACCAAACAATTGAAAAAAACGGCTGCAGTACTTGAAGCCAAGAAATTAAATGAAGGTGAATTGAAAGCCTGGATCAGGGAACGTGCAGCATTGAATGGTGTGCAGATTGATGAATCGGCTGTTGAGCTGATTTTGACATTGGCAGGCGCCAACCTGTTTATACTGACCAACGAGATCGATAAATTAGCCCTATATGCGAATGACACAAAGCGGATAGATGAACAGATGGCAGAAAAAATGGTATCACGGTCTTTAGAGCAAAACATTTTTTCCCTTGTGGATAAGGTGGTTCACCGCAAAATAGAAGAAGCCCTGAGAATTTATTATGATTTATTAAAGCAAAATGAAGAGCCCATTAAGATTTTATCTGTTATTACAGGGCAGTTTAGATTGATTTATCAGGTGAAGGAGCTTGCCAGGAGAGGCTACGGCCAGCAGCAGATTGCCGGCTATTTAAAGATTCATCCTTTCCGGGTAAAGCTGGCGGCCGGACAGGCTCAGCTGTTTGCAGACGAAGAACTGGCAGCGATCATAAGCTTGCTTGCTGATGCAGATTACCAAATGAAAACAGGAGGCATGAATAAAACCATGCTGATTGAAATGTTCCTGTTTCGTCTGCAAAGTCAGGCACTCAGATAAAATCCTTAATAAAAAAAGCGGTCCGCAATT
>NZ_NPDG01000141.1:0-9799 GCF_002272225.1 Bacillus sp. 7894-2 | reverse complement strand
AATAACAAATGGCGTTCCCGATAGGAATCGAACCGGCGATCTCCTGCGTGACAGGCAGGCATGTTAACCGCTACACTACGGGACCAGCCATAGAAAACCGTCGGAAATAAAAAAAGTGACCCGTACGGGATTCGAACCCGTGTTACCGCCGTGAAAGGGCGGTGTCTTAACCGCTTGACCAACGGGCCATTGTTAGAATTTTCTGGCGGAGAAGGAGGGATTTGAACCCTCGCGCCGCTTACGCGACCTACACCCTTAGCAGGGGCGCCTCTTCAGCCACTTGAGTACTTCCCCAAATATGGCTCCGCAGGCAGGATTCGAACCTGCGACCGTTCGGTTAACAGCCGAATGCTCTACCACTGAGCTACTGCGGAATAATAATAAACTTGATCGAAAAAACAGTTAACATCTTATCGACTCTTCATATTATAAGGACGCGCACTATAAAAGTCAAGCATCTTTTTAGAAGAATTTATTAGCCGCTTGTCCTGTATTGACCTGCGACAATTATTAAATATAAAGCGTACTTAATCTAATGTCAATTCTTTTTTAAACACTAATTTCCCTTTGCATTTACCGCAGACATATTTCTTCGTATCAACTTTTCTTTTTCTCCGATAAGTGTGGCCGCATTCCTTGCACATATATAAAAGAATCTTAGCAGATCTATTTGTCTTCGGACGATCAGGCAAGACTGAACAAAATCGTGGTGCTCCCACTTTCTTCAATAGCATTCTGAAGTCCTGATCACGGTGTTTATATCCTTTTCCTTCTAAGTGCAAATGATAATGACATAACTCGTGCTTAATAATTCCCTCTAATTCTTCGGCGCCAAGCTGCTCATAATACTTTTTGTTTATTTCAACATGATGCGAATTCAGCATATATCTTCCGCCAGTGGATTTTAGGCGTGAATTAAAATATGCCTGGTGGCAAAAAGGCTTGCCGAAGCTTTCTAATGATATCTTTTCAACAAGTGTCTGAAGCTCCTGGTCATTCATCGCAATGTTTTTCCTCTCTTATCGTAAACATGACAACCTATTATAGCATACATTATATATACCTTTTACAGCTCTGAACTCTCCTTCGCCCAGGAAGCCAATTATCAGATTCCAATTAACGGGAGGTAAATCTTATGCCTGTATGGTTTCAAAATCAAATCCAGCGTGCCTTTTATGAAAAAGACCGCTATCAGATCAAACTGCTGAATCAGTGCTGGTTTTTCTATAGAAAGAAACATTGCTCATAAAAGGCACTAATGTCGGCCGTACACTCCAGTCCCGATGCCGAAAATCCCCAGTCCAGCGGAACTCATCAGCAGTCATAAAAAGCATAAGCCAAATCACGCCAGAAATAGTGATTTCCGGTGTGATTTGGCTTATGACTCAAAACTGTGAAATTACTGCCTTCTATTAATTAGAATGGCCCAGCATTGTTAAAGCGACTCTTCCCTTTTGTTTATCAACAGAGTCCACCCAGACTGTTACCACATCACCAACAGAAACGACGTCAAGCGGGTGTTTGACAAATTGGCGGCTGAGCTTGGAAATATGAACAAGTCCATCCTGTTTGACTCCAATATCAACAAATGCTCCGAAGTCTACAACATTCCGCACTGTCCCTTGCAATTCCATTCCTTCCTGCAGGTCTTCAAGCTTTAGAACTTCTTTTTTCAAAAGAGGCTTCGGCAGTTCATCACGCGGATCTCTTTCAGGTCTCATTAAAGCGTCAATGATATCCTTCAATGTCAGCTCACCGATTTCAAGCTCCCGGGCTGTCCGGCTGAGATCTATGCCTTTGAGCGCCTCTCTTAGCGAAGGTGAACCAAGGTCATTTGATTGAAAGCCGAGAGTAGCCAGCAATTTATTTACTTCTGCATATGTTTCCGGGTGAATTCCCGTCCGGTCCAAAGGCTCTTTTCCATCGACAATCCGCAGGAAGCCTATTGCCTGTTCATAGGTTTTGGCACCAAGGCGGGGGATTTTTTTCAATTGCTTGCGGTCCGTGAATTTCCCTTCCTCTTCCCGTTTCTTGATTATATTAACGGCAACAGTTTTTGACAGGCCTGCTACATGCTGCAGTAATGAAGATGAAGCGGTGTTTACATTGACGCCTACCTGGTTTACTGCTGTCTCCACAACAAAGGAAAGAGATCCAGACAGCTTTTTCTGGGAGACATCATGCTGGTATTGACCAACCCCCACCGACTTCGGATCAATTTTAACCAATTCTGCAAGAGGATCCTGGAGGCGTCGGGCGATTGATACAGCACTTCTTTCTTCCACCTGGAAATCAGGGAACTCTTCTCTGGCAAGATCCGAGGCAGAGTAGACGCTCGCCCCCGCTTCATTGACAATCAGATAGAATATCTCCTCTTTCATGTCCTTTAATATATCTGCGATGAACTGTTCGGTTTCCCTTGAAGCAGTCCCATTGCCGATGGCAACCATTTTTACTTTGTAGGTTTTTAGAATTTGTATGACTTTCTCCCGTGCCTGATTCGTTTTGGAAGCAGGCGGATGCGGATATATGACTCCGATATCAAGTACTTTTCCTGTTTCATCTACAACAGCCAGCTTGCAGCCTGTTCTGTAAGCAGGGTCTACCCCAAGCACGACTTTTCCTTTTAACGGAGGCTGAAGCAGCAGTTTTCTGAGATTTTCAGAAAAAATCATGATTGCCTGTTCTTCTGCTTTTTCAGTCAGCTCATTGCGTATTTCGCGTTCAATCGATGGCATGATCAGACGCTTGTAGCCATCATCAATGGCTTCCCTTACAATCGTACCTGCAGGAGAACGTTCATCCTTTATCCACTTTTTATATAAGTACTTTAAAATAAATTCGGTATTTGGCTTTATGTTAATCTTTAGTACTTCCTCTTTTTCACCGCGGTTTAATGCAAGTGTGCGGTGTGGAACAATCTTGCTCACCGGTTCCTCATATTCGTAATACATTTCATAAACGCCTTTTTCGTCATTCTCTTTATTTCTCACAGAGGACTCAATGGTCCCCTTTTTGGCTGTTTCCATACGGATCCATTTTCTGCTCTCCGCTTCATCTGATACCCACTCTGCAATAATATCTTTTGCGCCGGCGATTGCTTCTTCCGCTGTGGTTACTTCCTTTTCATCAGATAAGAATTCTTTAGCTTTTGCAGCAGGGGTTTCATTTAGCGAAAAAGTGAGAAGCCACTCAGCAAAGGGTTCAAGCCCTTTTTCTTTTGCGGCAGTTGCTTTTGTGCGGCGCTTTTGCTTATATGGCCGGTATAAGTCTTCTACCTCCTGCAGCTTCACCGCTTTGTCAATCTTAACTTTTAGCTCTTCGGTCAATTTTCCTTGTTCTTCAATTAAGCGGACTACCTCTTCTTTACGCTGATTAAGGTTTTGTATGTATTGCCAGCGCTCCATGATATCGCGGATTTGAACTTCATCCAGTGCACCTGTCTGTTCCTTTCTGTATCGGGCAATAAAAGGAACTGTGTTTCCTTCTTCCAGCAAGCTGATTGTGTTCTTTACTTGTTTGATGGCTATCGATAGTTCCCCAGAGATTAAATTAAGTATTTGATCTTGTCTATCCAATGTTTTTTCCAAGTTCATTCCTCCATCATAGAGTCTCAATATTCATTTTATCAAAAGAACAAACAAAAAGCTTACCCTGTCTAGAGTAAGCTTCCAAGTATGAAAGTAGCATCATCTGAAGTAGATGGATACTGCTTCTTTATATCTTCCGAGATAAGATCAATAGGGAGAAATGCTTTCAGCAAAGATTTAACCCCATGGATATTAAAGCCATCTGAGTATATCAAAAATTTAGACTCCGCTTCATACGTAAACCGCTGGGTATGAAACACCTGCGGCCTTCCTGACAGATATCCTGTTACTGGCAGAGGATAAGTGAGTTTTCCTGCAGATGAATAAAGGAAAAATCGAATATTCCCTACACAGCTGTATACAAATTCCCTGGAAGCAAAATGCACTTTAAACAGCGCGACTGCTGCTCCTCTTTTTTGCAAAAGTACATCGTTGCAGAGCTTCATAAGAGTATCCACATCTTTCTCGTGATGCTGCTCTACAACAGAAACAACAGCAGAAGAAGCCTCATACGCATATTCTCCGCTTCCAAGGCCGTCTGCCAGCACACATACAAAGTATTCATCCGTTGCGGTAAAATAATAGCCATCACCGCAGAAAGATTTGCCTTCTTTAGCTGTCTGGTGTGCAATCACTTCGATGTTATCTCTAACCAATTTGGTCATGAAAGGCACTCCGAGTTATTTGTTTCAGAGTGGATTGCTTCCTGAAGCTTTTTGATCGCACGGCGCTGAAGTCTCGAGACATGCATCTGAGAAATCCCCAGTTTATCTCCAGCTTCCTTTTGGCTCATATTCTCAAGATATGTGTATTGAATAATTAGTTTCTCTCTCTCTGACAGAACATGCAGGACTTTTTCAAGCACCAGCATTTGGTTTACTTTTTCAAAGCCCTCGTCCACATTACCGACGATATCCAAAAGGGTGACCGTTCCGCCATCAGAATCAGCTTCGATTGAATGGTCAACAGAAAGAGCCTGATAGCTTTTTCCCATTTCCATCGCTTCCAGCACTTCTTCTTCAGAAACCTCAAGCATATCGGCTATTTCGTCTACTCTTGGCGACCTATGAAGCTCTGTTGTAAGCTCTTCAACGGCAGCTTTGATTTTCGGGCCCAATTCCTTTATGCGGCGCGGAACATGAACGCTCCAGGTTTTATCCCTTAAGAAGCGCTTAATTTCCCCGATAATGGTTGGAACAGCAAAGGCCTCAAACGTTTTTCCGAACGACTCATCATAGCGGCGGATAGCACCCAATAAGCCGACAATGCCTACCTGGACAATATCCTCATGATAGGATCTTCCTTTTGAGTACTTGCGTGCAATGGCTTCAACTAGATTCTGATATTGAAGAACCAGGGTATTTTGAGCATCTTCATCCTGGTGAAGCTGGTAAGCTTTGATTAAAGCATTTGTTTCTTCTTTGGATTTTTGATTAGGTTGAGATTGTTTTTGCATCCCTCTCCACCTGCTCTCCTTCTAGGTATTTGGTCATGAAGACCGTAACACCCTCTTTGTGATGAATTCTTACTTCATCCATCAATGTTTCAATCAGGTATAGACCCAAGCCTCCTTCACGCAAAAATTCCACAGAATCAGTCTGGTCATATGGCCCAATGCCTTGTCTGGCTGATTGGAAATCAAAGCTTTTTCCGCTGTCTGCGACCATTACCTCAAGGCGGTCAGTATATAAACCGAATCCGATGACTACTTCCCCTTGCTCATTCTGTTTGTATGCGTGTTGAACTGCATTGGTGCAAGCTTCACTTGTAGCGATCTTTAGATCTTCAATTTCTTCGTATGCAAATCCCATCCGGCTGGCAATCCCTGATAATGTCAGGCGGATTACCCCGACAAACTCCGGCTTGGCCGGAATTTTCACTTCTATATAATCAAATGGCTCGTTCATTGTACTCCACCTTCAATCCCGCTGTTAATATCGATAATATCCGCCAGGCCTGTAATTTCGAAAAGTCTCTTTAATCGGTCCGACAAGCCAACAATCTGAAATTTGCCGTTATTGGCACGGACATTTTTAAATACACCAACAAATACGCCTAAGCCGGTACTATCCATATAAGAGACTTCAGATAGGTTGACCACCATTTCTACGCCTTCTTTTTCTGTTAAAGGGAAAAGCTCTTCACGGAGTTTAGGTGCTGTGTACGCATCAATTTCCCCGCTTATCATTGCTTCAATCAGCATATCATTTTCTTTTACATCTATAGTAATATTCATAACTGACCCACCTCTTTACATGTCAACTGCTTTTTACTAGTTACCCGCTTTTAAAACCCATTAAACATTTCTTTTTAAAATAATTAAGGTAAAATCATCCCGCAATTGAAAATGCTGAAGTTTTTCAAGTTCTTTATATACGCTATTAACTATTTCCTGTGCACTTAAATGAATGTATTTCTTGATTAATTCCAGCAATGATTCCTTTTCTATAAACCCTTCTTCTGTACGGCATTCTGTAACCCCGTCTGACATTAATATAATCATATCTCCGGGATTTACTCCTTTTTCGTACTGGCGGTATTTAGTTTTTTTATCAATACCAAGAAGCAGGCCTTTCGCAGTCAGCTCGGTAAATTGCTCATTTCCGGCATTATAGAACAGGCCAGGTTCATGTCCTGCAGAACCATATGAGAACATGTGGCTGTTTGTATCATATATTCCATAAAACATGGTAATGAACATGGTTAAATCTACGTTCTGCTCCACTACCCGATTAAGATTTTCAAGGACCGTTTTAGGGTCATTGCGGTTTTCTGGCACACTGTCCATGGCATATTTAATCATGGACATACAAAGGGCTGCAGGGAGACCTTTACCGATCACATCAGCAATGGCGATGCTGATTGTGCTGTTCTCATCCTGAACAAAGTGGAAATAATCACCGTTCATATGCTTGGCAGGAACACTTATTGCTCCGATATCCAGTCCTTCAACAGAAGGAACCTGCGTCCCCAGCAAGGTTTGCTGAACGTTCGCAGCTATTTCCATTTCTGTCTTGAGTTCCTGCTGGATATGTTTTAAGCTCTGATGTTCTCTATAGGCAAAACCATAGCCTATCATGACTTCCAGAAGGATATCAAAAGAATGGTGAACATATTCAGGCAAGTCCGGATAAAGTTCACCCATCAGACTTTTATGAACGCTGATAATCTCTTCAGGAGAGATTTTGTGCTCGATCGACTTCCTGCTGAACTTCTGGCCCTGATACAGTGCCTGTTCAGATTGTTCCTTAATATAATTCTCAAGAATATCCCGATACTTTGATTCCATCATTTCTCGGAAATCCATAACGCTTCCCCCTAACGAAGCCACTTAGTTGCTTTTATATCTGTACCGGTCCCGGGATTGGAGTCAATTAAGAACTCATCCATTAACCGCTTCACACCTGGCAGGCCGGCTCCTAATCCTCCTGATGTCGAGTATCCATCTTCCATTACTTGGCGTAAATCATTGATTCCAGGGCCGCTGTCTGCCGCAACTATACGCAATCCCGCTTTTCCGCCGTCGTATATTTTCTCAATACAGATTTGCCCTTGTCCGGCGTATAAGTAAATATTCCGGGCAAGCTCACTAATGGCTGTAGTGATTCTAGCCTGGTCAACTGTACCAAAACCAAGCTCTTTAGCAACATTCCGCCCAAGCTGGCGGGCTGCAACGATGTCCCATTCGTTTATGATTTTAACGCAGGATTGGTTTTCCATACAGTTACTCCCCCAATTCCTGTTGTAATTTCTCCAAACCTTTTTCTAAATCTAATGCAGTAAGGACATCATCTAACCCAATACCTAACTCAATAAGCGTAATTGCTACGGCTGGCTGTATCCCGGTTATGACTACTTTTGCACCCATCAGTTTGGACATATTTATTACGTCGCCTAGAACTTTAGCGATGAATGAATCAATAAAGTCAATAGATGTTAAATCAATCACGACTCCATTTGCGCTCGTCTCATGGATTTTATGGAGCAGATCCTCCTGAAACTGCAGAGCAGTCTGATCATCTAATTCCCACTGGATGGAGACTAATAGGCAATCGTTCAGCTTTAAAATTGGGATTCTCACTCTCATTCCTCTCCCTCCACCTTCACAATTTTGCGGCTGGTTAACTCAAGAGCCGCTTCTACACCCTTTTTCAAGGTATTTTTTGTGGTGAACTGATTTAAATCAATTCCCAGGTTTACAATCGTCTGAGCAATCTCAGGGCGTATGCCTACAAGCATGCACTTTGCACCGACAAGTCTTACAGCATCTGCTGCCTGTATAATATGATGGGCGACCATCGTATCAACAACCGGCACACCCGTTATATCTATAAGGACCACTTCTGAACGGTGTTTAACCACTCCATTTAAGAGGTTCTCCATAATCTGCTTTGCACGCTCGGTATCAATGGTACCTACAAGCGGCATGACCGTAATTCCTTCGAAAACAGGGATCAGCGGCGCAGATAGTTCCTGAAGGGCAATTTTTTGCAGGGACACAGTTCTTTCCCAAGTAGCCGAATACATATTTACCACTTCATTAACCATGGGAGTCATCCAGCCATCGAACTCGTAAATGACTTTCATTTGGTTTTCCTGGCTGACAATTCCGGCTTCCTGCATGCCCTCGAACACAATCTTTCCGAATGTTTGAAGCCCTTTTGTCACGAAACTGAGCGGCCAGCCCAATCGAACAATTTTCTCAGAGAAATCACTCAATTTTGAAGTGAATTCCTCATTTGAACTTTTTATATTTGAAATAATCAGGTCAATGAATTCCCGGCTTGTCCCGATAAATACCTGATCGGAAACTACCTTCGTAACCCTTTCATCCGCGTTTTCTTTTGTAGCCTTTAGCCAATGATTGAAAATAGAATCTTTATTATTTTGTATAAAATTCAATATTGTCGAATTCATTTGTTCCTCCCTATTTTATCATATATCTATTATTAGCCTTCCAATTCCCCTTTATTGTAAGAAAGCAAAAAAAATCTTCCTGTTTCGCATATACCAATTAAATGATAACAATGAATGCGAGTCAAATGATACCTATAGGGTCTGAAATTAATAATTCCCATCTTTAGGTTAATTCGACAATTTCTTATGAAAATCCTTTTTCCAGTGCATCGATTTCCCATCGAAACAGGAGGTTACTCCCAACTGGAAACGGGTATATCTACAGAACCGGACAATTTTATATAGTAAACGACTTTCTTTTTTACCCTATTGTAAAGAAACTAAACCTATTCAGCTGTAAAAAAATAAAAAAACGCCCTTCAAAAGAGCGTTTGCTAAAATTCGATTAGGCCTAAGCTGATTTGCACGGCTTCATCCACTTTTTCCATCATTTCGTCATCGAGATGGGTTATTTTATCGGTTAAGCGTTGTTTATCAATTGTACGAATCTGTTCTAATAAGATGACCGAATCCCTTTCAAAACCATAACGCTTCGCATCAATTTCAACGTGAGTAGGCAGCTTTGCTTTTTGAATCTGAGCTGTGATTGCTGCAACAATTACTGTGGGACTAAACCGATTCCCGATGTCGTTTTGGATGACAAGCACTGGACGGACGCCGCCTTGTTCTGAACCAACAACTGGGGATAGGTCTGCAAAATAAACGTCACCACGTTTGACAATCAAAGGATTATCCTCCGCTAACTAGACGTTCAACTGTGTGTTCTGCCTCGTATTCCGCTTGAAATGCTTCAGATGCAATCGTCAAATTTATTTTCGCCATCTCCATGTAACCACGTCTCATGGACTCGCGAATTTGTCTCTTTTTGCGTTCACGCAAATACATTTTGGTTGCTTGATAAATGAATTCACTCCGGTTAACGTTTTCCTGTTTAGCAAATCCGTCTAACTCGGTTAAAAGATGCTGCGGTAACTTTACCATTATCTCTGTTGTTGTGCTGGACTCAGACACAAACATACACCTCCACCATCACTACACACCATTTTTATATCTACCATTTTCAATATTACCATTAATAAAGCCCAATGCAAAGGGGATTCTTTAATTCTTCTGTATTATCGGCCAAAAAAATAGTATTTTATGCATGATATCAGAAAAGCGGAAGCGCCTTGCCCACGTATGAACGCAGACTAAAGCGCCACATCCTGTGGCAACTTCTGCATGACCCACATCCTGTGGGCCTCAAGCACAAGACGGTCCTCCCGGAAAGGTGTACTTTGCCTTTTTGGGAG
>NZ_NPDG01000140.1:0-1487 GCF_002272225.1 Bacillus sp. 7894-2 | reverse complement strand
AGCTAGACAGTTAACTAACTTCAAAATTTATCATTTTTATCTTTTCAGAAAGCTGCAGCACTTATACCATCCCTTTCTCAGGGCGGAAGCGCCTAATAACAACGATTAATTTTTTTCAATTATAACAGATAATTAATTCCCCCGATAATTTTACCATCTCTTTTATATATGCGCGGAACCCGGGAAGATACCATACAGGTAACTTCATAGTTGATGGTTTCAAGCTTTTCCGCGATTTCGTCCACCGAAATTTTTTCTTTCCCCTGCTCGCCGATCAGGGTTACCTTTGTTCCGACAGGCATTTCATGAGGCATCTTAATCATGCATTGATCCATGCATATCCTTCCAACAATTGGAACCCTCACTCCTTCAGCAAGAACCTCCTGCCCCTGAAGCTTTCGGATCCACCCATCCGCATAGCCAATCGGCAATGTTGCAACCCATTCATCTTCTTGTGCTTCATAAGTTGCACCATAACTGACTTTCTCGCCTTTATGGAGCTTTTTCACATGAACAATTGAAGTGTGGAGAGAAAAAGCTTCTTTCAGCTCGAATGGAAGTACAGGCTTTATTTCCATGGATGGAGACAGTCCATACATGCTGATCCCCATTCTGACAGCATTCAAATGCGCTTTTGGAAACCTGAGGCCTGCCGCACTGTTGCTGGTGTGGACGTACTTCGGCAATACCTCCAGCCAGCCGATCATTTCTTCAAACCTGCTCAGCTGCGTTTCAAAGTAGGCATTGTTTATTGAATCCGCTGTCGCGAAGTGTGTAAATATTCCTTCAAGCAGAAAACGCTTGTCCTTTTTGATAACGCTCTCAATTCCAGCAAGCTCATCCCGGCTGCGAATCCCCAGGCGGCCCATGCCGGTATCAAGCTTTATATGAATATTGAGGGTTCCATCTTCTACATATTCAGCTGCTTTTGCCAGCCATTCCTGCTGAAAAACAGTGAGGGAGATATTATTTGATGCTGCCTCGCCTGCGTGCTCCGGACGGCTCGCTCCCATTACTAAAATTGGCTCTTCAATTTTTTTCATTCTCAATGCGATTGCCTCATCCAGGGTCGCAACCGCCAGGGAGGATGCGCCTGCTTCAAGCGCTGCCTTCGCTACAGCTGCATCTCCATGCCCATACCCATTTGCCTTAACAACCGCAATGATTTTTGCCCCTTCTTTTACATGTTTTTTCATTGACTCTACATTATATGATATATGGTCCAGATTTATCTCTGCCCAAGTGTCCCGATACATTTTTGTCTGTTCATTCATCGATGTATTCACGTCCTTTTAGCCATTGCTTTATACATGTCGATTATCAAACTCGGCAGATGGTTTGTCAAATGGATATTTTCTTAACCGGGGTTACTTTGGAAAGAGAAAGCGTATATCTGATGTGCCGGATTTGAGAGCTTGGTCTTTCTTTGGACTCTGTGATGCGTAAATTCCCGGGGATGTGTCCGAACCTTAGCCTTCTTCTGACTC
>NZ_NPDG01000139.1:0-5651 GCF_002272225.1 Bacillus sp. 7894-2 | reverse complement strand
AGAATGCCTAAATCTGTGATGCTGTGTCCGAACCTGAGTCCTTCTTCGAACTCACGAAGCAATAGATCCGAGACCTGGTGTCCGACCCTGTCCAATTTTCCACCCCAACAAAAAACAGGCCCCCTATAGGACCTGCTTTAGGCAGTGATTTATTTCACCATTTCTCCTTGTACCGAACGGGCAATATCGGACATTTCTTCAGGTGATAAATCGTTGGATGCGATCATATAATCCACGCCCTGGTAAGTCCAGGAGATGGTGTTGTCAGAAAGTGCACCAATGGTGAAGCCAAGGTCAACCGGCTCGCCTTTAACAGATGTAACAACGGATGATGTCGGCATGACAGTGGCCTTTTCCTGTACAAGCGTAAATGACTTTTCTCCATCATATGTCAAAACAACGCGCTTGCCGTCTTCTGTTTTCATTTCCTGTTCATCAACCAGCTTTACATCCGCCATGTCCATCTGCGGATATTTAACTGTGAACTCCTGATCCTCCACCTCGGCCATGACTGGCACTTCGAGCTGGGCGCCTGTCATGTTCTTTTGCATGTCAAAGTCTTTCTTATCGAAGCTGGCATTGAATTTTACATTTGAAAATTCTACTGTTACAAGTGCATTTTTATCAGGATCCATAACCTTCACACTGACTGGTGATAAATCGGACTTCTTCAGCTTGATTTCCTGTACAGGAAGCATCTGATTATTTTGATAGCGTGTTTTTGTTTCAAACACATAATGCTCTTTTGTAGCGGAGAACTTAGCTTCTTTATCCTCCATAATGTCCTTGATTAATGATTCATATAAATAAGCCTGGCTGCTGTTCTGCGGCCAATCACTCTGGAAGCGGAAGCTTTTGTTCAGCGCAGGAGTGAGGACAAATACACCGTCATTGTTTCTGAGAATCATCTGGCTTTGATCCTTTTGGGCGTTTTTCAGGTTTACCCGGTAAAAATCCGGATCTTTATGCCACACTTCTATTTCATATGTCTGCGGGTCCGTTCCCATCTGCAGAGTCATTTTTGCCTCTGCCTTGTATCCCTTAACGTCTTCGAGCTTTTTATCAAGATCCTTCACAACATCCTCCTGTGTTTTAGAACCACAGGCAGACAATGCAAGAACAACCAAAAGCCCGGCAAGCAGCATGAACCACTTTTTCTTCATTCCTTCAGCCCCTTTGTCTCATTTCAGTGAGATTGGCCGAACTTCCGGCCTGTCTCTCCTATCGCATTATGAATATATGAGACAACCTAAAGGAATATGCTAGGAGGAATGACAAGCTTTAGAAATTCTTCCTGCAGTAAAAATTCATTCTTTTTCTATAACCACTTGGGCCACAGCATACTCCCTGCTATGGGAAATCGACAAGTGAACCCCATCTTTAAATGGCTTTGAAATAAACGGCTTACCCTTTTCATTCTTTTCAATTTCAATATCCTGAAAGGAAAGTTCTTCGCCGATCCCGGTTCCCCACGCCTTTGAAAAGGCTTCCTTCGCCGCAAATCTTCCTGCAAGAAACTCTGCGCGCCTTTTTTCCGGCAATTGCCGATAGCCATTCAGCTCTTTTGGGGTCAAAATCCGATCAGGAAACCGCTCCTGCCTGGCAATAATTTTCCGTATCCGCTCGAGGTCTGCAATATCAATCCCAATACCGGAAATCATCTCTCATCTTCCTTCTATTTATATTATTTGCTGCATAAAGAATACAGTAGAAGCAGGATTATGTACACTTTATCTCTTGAAGTAAGTGTTATGGCATGCTGAAAAGCTGCTTTTCAGGCTATGATGTAGATAACTATTTAAGCACGGAGGAGAGCCATGTTTACGAGAACGGAAAGCTTAAAGGAATTTATCCGCTACTACCCAGTTGTTACGGCTATCATTTGTATCCATATTATCATCTATCTATTAACTGTCATTCCCCTATTCCCAAATTCGCTTATTTTTGAGAAGCTGGCAGGCGTCAATTTATATATTGTGGAGGGTGAATACTGGCGGCTGCTGAGCCCCATCATCCTGCACAGCGGCTTCTCTCATGTTTTATTTAACAGCTTTTCACTCGTTCTATTCGGTCCAGTCCTGGAGAGGCTGCTCGGAAAAACCAGATTCATTTTGGTTTATATCACAGCTGGCGCAGCCGCGAATATTGCTACACTCATCCTTGAGCCATTAACGTATATTCACGTGGGAGCCAGCGGCGCGATCTTTGGTTTGTTCGGCTACTTTGCAGCCATCCTTGTCTTTCGAAAAGAACTTTTATCCAGGGAAAACTCACAAATCATCCTGACCATTACGATCATTGGGGTCATTATGACCTTCCTGCAGCCAAACATCAATGTGACCGCACATATATTCGGCCTGATTGCAGGCTTCCTGATTGGCGCAGCCTCTCTGGCCAAAGGCCGTACATCATCTTCATCCGGCATCATAAGGTCAGGCGGACTTTCCGGCATCAGGCCTTCTTTAAAAGGAGTGCCTGCATCAAGGCTTGCTGTTTGGGGAATTATCGTTATTTTAGCCATAGTGGGGTTTTTAGCCAGATAAAGAAAAAAGCGCTCATGGGCGCTTTTCTTTTTGCTTCAGTCCGGTATAGGAATACCATTTATAAATGGCATATACATCTGTCCTGTCCAGATCCCGTACGGTTCCCCCTGTCCCGCCTGCCCCGGACATAGCGGCAGCTTCGATGGTTGCCAGACTGCGTTTTTTCTGGAAATAGCTTACTTTCATGTTGAGAGACTGGATTCGATTTCTTCTTAAGTACACTGTTGTCCTGACAATTCCGCGATATCTGAGCGCAAGCTGCTGTGAGCTGATATCCCAGCCGGCATCCCTGTATTTGAGATACGACCATCCCAGCGCAAGGATCAGCAGCACCAAAGAAAGATATCCCCATGGCCTGAAAAAGAGTATCGGTACTGCGACAAAAGGCAGAATCCACAGGAATCCTCTCCATAAATAGCGGTTAAGGGCTCTTTTCGGAGCTTTAAAGAAACCCTGCTGCAGCTCATACTGCGGCAAGTGCGGCTTTAACAAACCGGCAATCCTAGTTTTTTTCACGATCGGCAGGATCATTAGACGGGCGCTTTCATTGTCTTCAATGGATCCTCCGGCACTTTCAATATAAACAGTCGCCAGGCCAAATGGCTGCCTAAGCAGGTTTTCCCTTATCTGAATAGCCTGTATGCGGTTCAGCGGGATCGTCATTTGCCTCTTTTCGAGCAAGCCTCTGGTGACAATCAATTCATTCTCACTTCTTATTAATGTAAAACCGGCATATTTCAGCATGCTTCCAATAAGAGCGATCAGCCATGCCATTAGAAAGACAATGAAGACCAATATACTCACAAAGATCATTCCGTTGGCAATAAACCCTTCGAGCCCGGCAAACACCTTTTCATAGGGAATGATTTCTTCAAATTGAAAAACAAACGCAAAGACAGCTGAAATTACGACACCTGCCCCGCCTGAAGTTGATGACAGAAGGAAAAGTTCTCCGGCCGTAATTTTATAAATCACTTCCCGGTTCTGCACTGCTGCTTCCGGTTCTAAAGGATTATTTTTGGCAGCTGAAAATGCCTGCTGAATGAAATCTGCATCTGCTTTGGAAATAGCCGTCAATACCGCTTCTGCCTCACCCGCACCGGTTGAGCCCGCTGTCTCCACCTTCATTTTCACAAGTCCAAAAGGTCTTTGAAGCAAGCCTTCCGATAAGTCGAGACTTTGGATTCTTTCAAGCGGAATATACCTTTTCTTCCTTACCAGAACACCATACTCGATGCGAAGCTCGCCTTCCTCCAGTCTATAGGTATATCTCCACCAGGTAAGGATCCCGATTAAAAAGACTGCGATTATGACACCTATAGACAGGATAAGCTGAAAAATCTCCCCGTTTCCTCCTCTGCTTCCAAAGACGACAAAAATAAGAAAGGGCACCAGCATTTCCTTAAGATGTTTCAGGAAATTTGCTGCCGCAGCTATTGGATGCAGCCGTTTCGGATTAGACATCATCATCTGCAGCCCTTGCCAGCTGAGAAATGAAAAAGCGCAATTCCTCGGCTTCATCCACATCCAATGCCGGTATTTCATGAACGGTGGCAGCTGTCGAAATGGTGACAGTAGCCAGGCGATACTTTCTCAATATCGGCCCCTGCCTGGTATCCACATGCTGCACCCGAATCATGGGAACAAGCGTCCTTT
This sequence comes from Bacillus sp. 7894-2, assembly GCF_002272225.1. Classification (NCBI taxonomy): domain Bacteria; kingdom Bacillati; phylum Bacillota; class Bacilli; order Caryophanales; family Bacillaceae; genus Bacillus; species Bacillus sp. 7894-2. The sequence continues at coordinate 1,452 of NZ_NPDG01000139.1, read as the reverse complement.
TTATCACAAATAGCCCATTTTTAAGCTCTATTTCATTTTCCCGGACCTCATACCTCCATCTTCTCCACCTTAATGATGGGAAAGTCATAATAACCAGGTAGGCATAGGCGGAATAGAACATTAAAGAAGCTCCAATAACCCAAATAGGCCAATTAAACAGGATGGCAGCAGCAATAGCGCCCCCTGACAACACAAAAGGAAAAACAGAATGGAGCGTGCCGGAGATTCTCCAGGCAAGCAGTCCCCTTGCCGGAATCCTTTTATGCGGCTCTGTAATCATGCAGTACCCCCCGCAATTCCATAAAATTAATAGCTTAAAATCCGCTCTTTCACTTCTATAAGTATACATGACACAAAAAAGAAGTGTCTCCCTTTTATGAAAAAATTGGGGTAGTGTTTATATTTCAAAGCTGGATGAATCTATAAAAGTCAAATTGGGGTTCTTTTTCAAATCCTCTGCAAGCTTAAACAGGGCACTGTCCTTCATTTTCGCTTCGATCATGCAATGAATCTCAGGCACAGACCCCTTAATGTTCTGCAGAAACTCCATGAACATATCCGCATCAATATAATCCGCATGCGCTCTGAAGTCTTTATCTGATTTGGGGCTGGAAATATGCATTTTCACAGGCAGTTCAGAATGGTCCCAGGTTGCTGCGACCCTTTCCCATTGCCCTATCCAGTCATCATTCTTGAAATTGGCAAGGTGGTGGTGATAATCAAATACAAGCGGTATCCCAAGCTTTTCACAAAGGTAGAGCGTATCTTCAAGTGTAAAGGTAGTATCATCATTCTCGAGAATAATCATCTGCTGGATTCCGGAAGGCGTAAAGCCCCAATTATGGATAAATTGTTCGAGCGCTTTTTCTTTATCATCATATCCTCCGCCAACATGCAAAACACAGCGGTGAGCCGGATTCAGACGCATGCCTTTCAGCAGGGCCTCATGCATAGCCAGCGTTTTGATGGACATATTCAATGTGTCCACTTTCGGTGTATTAAGGAGCACAAAATGGTCAGGGTGAAAATCCACACGCATGGGATGTTCATCCAGAAAGTCGCCGATGCCCGACAGAATTTCTTTGAGTGGACGCATATACTTCCAATCAGAAAGCTCCTCATGATTAGCAAGGGGAATCAGCCGTGAGCTGAAGCGAAAAAAATGGATATCATGGGCCGCATTGTGCTTTAGCAGCCTCAGGCAATTCTCCAAATTGGAAACGGCAATTCGCTCCAGTCTTGAAATCGCCGCCTCACGGTCTTTTATACTTGAGAATTGTTTGAACGTCATCGTTTGTGATGGCGATGCGTTTTTCAGATTCATACTCATCGCAACATACCCAAGGCGTACAATCGTCATGTCGATTCCTCCCGTAAGCTTTTCCCTTAGTATGTACGGCAGCTGCTGAGAAATTGCATGTGTGGACGCACCCTGCGTACAGACAAAATAAA
>NZ_NPDG01000138.1:0-5821 GCF_002272225.1 Bacillus sp. 7894-2 | reverse complement strand
AAAAAGAGAGCAGAATTTCTGCTCTCCAAATTTCTTATCTATAGCTGTTGCTGTTTGAACGGCTGTTATTGTGGCTTGGACGTTTTCCAGTGTGGCCCTGGCGGGATTTGTATGATCCTTTTTGGCCGCCCTGTCTGCCTCTGCCATTGTATCCTCCGCGGCTGCGGTCATTTGGCTTTCTGTCACGCTTAGATGGAAGCGGCTTTTCCTCTGTTAATTTAACAGGGGTTGTATCCGGTTCCTTTGTCAGCATCTTCAGCACGGCCTGAACAACTGTTGAAGCGTCCTTTTGTGCCAGAAGCTGATCTGCCGCTTCCTTATAGCTTCCAAGATTGTTTTCCTCGATGGTTTGCATGATTTTTTCCAATACAGCTTTTTGCTGGCCTTCAAGCGCCTCATCCAGTGTTGGAGCATCCATGCGTTCCATTTTTTTCTTTGTTGTACGTTCCACCACATTCAGGTACGATTTCTCGCGTGGATTGATGAATGTCATCGCAACACCCGTTTTTCCAGCACGTCCGGTCCGGCCGATGCGGTGAACATAGCTTTCAGGATCCTGAGGAATGTCAAAATTATATACATGCGTGACGCCGGAAATGTCCAATCCGCGCGCTGCAACATCTGTTGCCACAAGGACGTCAATGCTTCCCTCTTTGAACTTCCTTAGTACAGACATCCGTTTAGCCTGGCTTAGGTCCCCATGGATTCCTTCAGCCATATATCCGCGAAGATTCAAGGCTTCAGCCAATTCATCAACCCGGCGCTTTGTACGTCCGAATACGATCGCCAATTCCGGTGATTGAATATCCAGAAGTCTTGTCAGCACATCAAATTTATTTCTCTCATGCACTTCAACATAGAATTGTTCAATAGATGAAACAGTCATTTCCTTAGCTTGTACACGGACAACCTGAGGGTCCTTCATAAAGCGTTCTGCCATTCTGCGGATTGGCGCAGGCATTGTAGCAGAGAAGAGCAGTGTTTGGCGCTCTTCAGGAATTTGTGCAAGAATCGCTTCAATATCATCAATGAATCCCATGTTAAGCATTTCATCCGCTTCGTCAAGGATGGCCGTATGGACATGGTCCAAACGCAAAGTTTTGCGGTTGATATGGTCCAGAATACGTCCCGGCGTTCCAACGATGATATGCGGTTTGTTCTTTAATGCACGGATTTGGCGGTTAATATCCTGGCCGCCATAAATGGAAAGGACTTTCGTTCTTTTTCCGTAGCCGATTTTATACAGTTCTTCCGATACTTGAATCGCCAGCTCACGTGTAGGGGCAATAATAATTCCCTGAATATGCTCTTTTGTGTTATCGATTTTATCAATCATCGGGATTCCGAATGCAGCGGTTTTTCCTGTTCCTGTCTGCGCCTGCCCGATCAGGTCTTTATTCTCCAAACTTAACGGAATGGTCTGTGTCTGAATAGGAGTCGCTTCTTCAAATCCCATTCGTTTCAGTGATTTCATTGTCTCCGGGCTGATGCCCAAGTCTTGAAACTTTGTCAATGTATTCATTCTCCTTCTAATCATAGAAAAATTTTGTCCCTGCAAACCTGCAGGCAGGAGTTCTCCTGAAAAAATTGGCCTATGAGTCTCTTCCGGACGATTATAAGAAATGTTATGGCACCCTGTAAGGAGCCTTTTTACCGGCAGTACCCGGCAATCTAGATGCTGTAACTTCTTATTATATAAAAAGTGCGGTTATGTTTCGTTAAGAAGAGTCCCACTCACTATGAAACCCGCTTGAGGAAAGGATGAGGGTAAGTTCTATCCAAATTGTTCACGGACAATCAGGTCTCTTAAGATAAGCGTATTTAAGCACCCATCTATTTATGGCCTTACTGAAGTATGCTTTTTCAGCAATACTTCTGTATTTAATGAAAAAAGACATTCTCCTGCTGGAGTATGTCCGGGTTCTCAAAAGAAGTTCCTGTTGGCACTTTGGTGTTTATATTACCATTTTCAAGTAAGCATTGCAAACGTGAAGGCTGGCTGAAAACCTTATCATTCTGGCTTTTTTTGCAGAAAGCCAAGGATCTCCTGAAAGAGGCGGTCCCCTTCCCCGCAATGGCAGATAAGATGCTTTGAGTCTTTTATAAAAATTAATTTTTTGGCTGATGAACTAATATTATTATATAAATATCTGGCGCTTCTCGGAGGCACCACTCCATCACTTTCACCCTGCGCAATTAATGTCGGCACAGTGATCTGATTTAAAATAGGCCTGATGGAAGCCACAAGCCTGCGGAATTGAAGTGTTGCCGTAATCGGTGTCGCACTGATTTTCCGCTTATATCTGACGAACATTTCATTGTCAGCCAGGTTCCCCCTGAAAGCATCTCTTACCATCTCTTTCATATCAAAGAATAGCTGCTTCGGGTTCACGTAATAGGCAGCAGCACTGAGCAGAACCAATTTATCTACAGGGTAATGAACCGTTAAATAGCTGGCGATCAGGCCGCCCATTGAAAAACCGATGACATATACTTTTTCACAGCGGCTGATCAGCCTTTTCAGTTCTTCCTCTGCATGCTCAATCCACTTGTTGTAGGCGATTCCTTTCAGCTTCAGTTCATCGCCATGACCCGGCAATGTCGGCACGGAAATCTCCCAGTCTGTATGCTCTTTTAAATACTCTGCCAAAGGTTCTACTTCGAATGGAGCTCCTGTAAAACCATGTATGCACATGCAGCCAATCATTTACGAGTCACCGCCATTTTTTTATATTTCGTTCATTTTATTTTACACTTTTTCCTTTTTGCCATACTAATCAAACCTGTCGGAAGATAAAAATTACAACGGAGGAACTATTTAAGAATAACTTAAACCCCTGTTTCACGTGGAACAGGGGTTTATTTCCAATAATAACAGATATAAGCAATTTTTCTATTTTCAAAAGGATATTGCTGAAAAACTTTATGCTGTATCAGTCCTTCATCCTTTCTGTTAAAGCTAAAAGGCTGTTAAAGAAACTATTGAAGAGCTGATACAACTTCTTCAAGTTTCATGCCACGGGATGCCTTAACCAGCACAATGGTTTCCTGGTCGACTTGTTTCTTCAGTTCTTGAATGAGATTCTGTTTGTCAGTAAAGGCTGCCACCCGTTCATGAGGCAGGACTTCCTTCGCCCCCTTGGCGATAAATTCGCCAAGCTTGCCGAAAGTAAACACGTAATCAACCTTTTTTGCATCCACAGATTTCCCAGTGGAGTAATGGAAATCCTCCTCCTGCGGACCAAGCTCCAGCATATCGCCAAGAACGAGAACTTTCTTTTTATAGCCAGGAAGATTGGCGACCAGTTCAATGGCTGCATTCATGGATGTCGGGCTGGCATTATAGGCATCATTAATAATTTTTTCACCCATTTTGCCCTCGAGCAGTTCCATTCTCATATTGGTCAGCTTTAAGCTGGCAAAGCCTTCGTTCATCTTTTCGTACGGAACGCCGAAATGGGATGCTGCAATCATCGCTGCCAGGGCATTGAGAACGTTATGGGTGCCCAGTACTGGCAGGTAAAATTCCTCGTCGGATCCATTGATCCCAAATGTGCTGCCCTTGTCATTCTGCTTGATATCCACCGGATACACATCGTTTTTCCCGGTTCTTCCAAAGGTTCTTAATGCAGCCGAACCATTGTAGGTTTTCAGCTTTTCATCAAGAAGCGGCTCGTCACCGTAATAAATAACCAGGCCATTTTCCTGAAGGCCATTTATGATTTCCAGCTTCGCTTCTGCAATCCCTTCTCTGGAACCTAAATCCTGCAGATGAGATTCGCCTATATTCGTAATGATCACGGCGTCGGGACGGGCAAGCTTCGTAAGAAAATCGATTTCTCCCCTTCCGCTCATTCCCATTTCGAGTACGGCGATTTCCGTATCTTCTTCAAGTGCCAGAATGGTCAGAGGAAGACCGATATGGTTGTTATAGTTGCCTTCCGTTTTTTGAACCTTATAGTTTAGTGACAGAAGGTTTGCGGTCATATCCTTGGTCGTTGTTTTGCCGTTGCTTCCTGTAATGCCTGCGACCTTTACATTTAATTCATTACGATAGCTTCTCGCCAATTCCTGAAGAGCTGTCAGTGTATCTTCAACAATCAGGATTGGAAGATGCAGTGGCGGATTGGGAACATCCTTTTGCCAAAAGGCCGCGGCTGCCCCCTTTTCAATGGCATCTTCTACAAATCGGTGGCCATCTGAATTTTCCCCTTTGAAAGGAACAAATAAATTGCCCTTCCCGATTCTTCTGGAGTCAATGCTCACGCCCTGTATGGATGTGTCATTATAAGAAGATACGTCATTATCTACTTTAATCATCTGTGTAATTTCCTGAAGTGTTTTTTTAATCATATGGCGCCTCCTATTGGACAAAATCAGAAGGCAGCAGATAATCCTGATTTTGCCATTTATGTATGAACAAAAGGAACACGGCAAAAATGCCGTGTTTCCTTCAACAGTTATGCCTTTTTACATGGTGTGTTTGATGCTTTGTTTCTCAGCATGGCGTTCAATGGCCAGATTGACAAGCTTTTCAATCAGCTGAGGATATTCTACTCCCGTATGCTTCCACAGAAGCGGGAACATGCTGAAAGGTGTAAAGCCCGGCATGGTGTTGACTTCATTAATGTATAGCTTACCCTCTCTTGTTAAGAAAAAGTCAGCCCGGACAAGACCTGAACAGTCAAGGGCTTTAAATGCCTTAATGGCCATATTGCTCAGTTCGCTGTACTCACTCTCGGAGATTTCAGCAGGAATGATTAATGCTGTGTCTCCATCCTCATATTTCGCTTTATAGTCATAGAATTCAACCTTCGGCACAATCTCACCGGCAACAGAGCATTCCGGATGATCATTGCCCAGCACGCCAGCTTCAATTTCTCTTGCAGTGACGCCTTCTTCGATAATGATTTTACGGTCAAATTGGAAAGCTTCTTTAAATGCTCCTTCAAGCTCTGTGCGGTTCATACACTTACTGATGCCCACACTGGAACCCAGGTTGGCCGGTTTTACGAAACACGGGTAGCCGAGTTCTTTTTCCACTTTTTCATACGCTGTCTCTGTTTCATTCTCCCACTCACTGCGGATAAACCAGACATACTTCACCTGCGGCAGGCCTGCCTGTGCAAATATATTCTTCATGATGACCTTATCCATGCCCGCTGATGAAGCCAATACTCCATTCCCCACATATGGCAGGTTTAAGAGCTCAAGCAGCCCCTGAACTGTGCCGTCTTCCCCGTTCGGACCGTGAAGCAGCGGGAAGATGACATCAAATGGGCCTTTCTCCTGTGCATCCTGGAAAAGGGTCGGTGCCAATGCTGTTGGTGGAAGTGCTTCCCTCTGGGAGAATTCCAGCTCCTTTACATTGGAAACAGGACCCTGCAATTGAGGGCCTTTCACCCATCGGCCTTCTTCAGATATATAAATAGGATGAATTTCAAATTTCTCTAAATCCAATGCTTTAATGACAGCCATTGCAGTCTGCATAGAAACTTTATGCTCCGCTGACTTTCCGCCGTATAAAAGGCCAACCTTTGTTTTCATAAAAAGAACCTCCAATATTCAATCATGGACTAACCGGCTTTTCATGCCGTTTTATTTTTCTTAAACTGATTTATATGTTCATTCAAGCTATTCTATATTGTAACACTTTCACATTTAAGAAAGGGAGTGATTACATGTTCAATTCTTCAGGAATTTTTTTCTGCCCCTACGCCCATATTTCTATATGTATGACAGAGCGCTGAAAAAGGAAACTTTTCTTATCTTAAACATAGGCTCTTTTCGAATAAAATTTTGTTTTTCACCTATTAATGTT